>JACMLD010000264.1 GCA_014379785.1 Chitinophagaceae bacterium | reverse complement strand
GTGGCGTTTTGACCAATCCAACCTGTCTGATTTTGCGACAGAATTTGTGCTGAGCCACCAATGGAAATTATAGCTGCAAATGGTAGAGAAGAATACAAAAAAATACAACGAAAGCGGCACATCTGTGGTCATTATCAGCCTGCTTGTCTGATAGATCATCAGCAAGGCACACAATGCGATATAAAGGCTGCTGAAAAGAAAAAAATCAAATGCTTTCTTCAATGGAAGCTTTCGAAAACGTTATTGCAGGATGATGATCTTATCAGAACTTACCGTGTCGCTCTTATTGCCCGCTCTGTCAACAACTACCATGCGAAATACCAGAGTATCATTTTCGGTCGGACTTTTCAAAAGAAAAATATGTGGTAGTTTCAGAAAAAAATCGCCCTTATCGTTGTTCGGAAATTTAGGAATGACGCTTTTGATGGAATCGTATTCCACCCCGGCAGGAAGTGGTTTTTGGTTAAGTCGGACCGGGATATACACGAAAGATCCTTCTGAGAGATCACCTTCTTTGTCGGTAAACTCCAGCCGTATTTCGAGTTGACCCTGTCGGGGCACCACTTCGGTATAATCTTTTATGGTGATCTGCGGCTTTGTTTGAAACTTATCTTTGTCGCAGCCAACAAGCACAAGCAGAACGACAACAGGTAATAACAGCTTCTTCATAGTGTCATTGTTGATAACAAATTTAACGGATGCCTGGTGAATTACCTAACATAACAAGTGAAGGGATTGATAAAATCTTTCATGTGCAGCCCGATGGGTTTGAAAGCCTTGCACTTGAAATTTTCAGATATCAGTATGCATCCAATGATATATACGGGAGATTTGCCGATGCAGTTGGTCGCGGTCCGCAAACTGTTCACCAACTGCAGGACATACCGTTTCTTCCGATTTCATTCTTCAAAACCCACCGGGTAACTGCCGGAGATGCTGATGCCGGAGTTGTATTTGAAAGCAGCGGCACCACGGGCTCTGTAAGCAGCCGGCATTTTGTACTTGACCCACGTGTGTATGAAAAGAGTTTTATGGAAGCCTTTTCTGCTTTTTACGGTGACCCTTCAGAGTGGACGATTCTCTGCCTGCTGCCCTCCTATCTGGAACGAAAGCATTCTTCTCTGGTTCTGATGGCGGAGAAGCTGATTCAAGCCAGCGGGTCAGCGGGGAGTGGTTTTTATCTTTACGAACACGATAAATTAAGGGACACGCTGCTGCAGCTGGAAACGGCTGGGGCCAAAACTTTGTTACTGGGGGTGAGCTTTGCCCTGCTTGACTTTGCCGAAGCGAATGAGATGAAACTCATTCATACCACGGTGATGGAAACGGGCGGTATGAAGGGCCGCCGCGAAGAGTGGACCAGAGAAAGAGTGCATGGTTATCTGAAGCAGAGGCTCGGCGTTGGCACTGTTCATTCTGAATATGGAATGACTGAACTGCTCTCGCAGGCCTATTCCGTTGGAGATGGAATATTTGTTTGTCCACCGTGGATGCGGATTATGTTAAGAGAGGAAGATGATCCCCTGACCGTAAAAAAATCGGGAAACGGGATCATCAATGTCATAGACCTGGCCAATATTCATTCGTGCAGCTTTATCGCTACAGATGACGCGGGAAAGTTGCATGCAGATCGCAGCTTTGAAGTGATCGGCCGGGTTGACCACAGCGACCTTCGGGGCTGCAGTCTGATGGCCGTTTAATTAGGCATACATGTCTTCGCGCATGCCTTTCACTCTTTCGTCGGCCAGGTATTCGTCAAATGTCATCAGTCGGTCGATGATTCCTTTTGGTGTCAGTTCAATTACCCTGTTCGCAACTGTTTCCATAAAAGTATGGTCATGAGAAGAAAGCAGAACGATCCCTTTGAAGTTGACCGCGCTTTCGTTGAATGACTGGATACTTTCCAGGTCGAGGTGATTTGTTGGTTGGTCGAGCACCACGGTATTTGGGTTCTGCAGCATCATTCTGCTTATCATGCAGCGCACTTTTTCTCCTCCGCTCAGCACCGTTGTTTTTTTCAGAATATCATCACCGCTGAAAAGCATTTTGCCAAGAAAGCCACGGAGAAATGGTTCGTCGGCATCGGTAACATAGGCTGGCACCCATTGGCGGAGCCATTCCATGAGATTCAGACTGCCAACAAAATACTTGCTGTTTTCTACCGGCAGGTAGGCGGTGGTGATGGTGGTTCCCCACTCAAACTTTCCTTTGTCGGCTGTAGCTTCGTTGTTGATGATGTCAAAGAATGCTGTTACTGCCAGCGCATCCTTGCTGTAAAATGCTATTTTATCTCCCTTGTTGACGCTAAACGTTACGTTGTCGAAAAGCACGCGGCCATCCACGGTCTTGCTGAGTTTTTCAACATTCAGGATCTGATTGCCCACGTCACGCAGCGGGTTGAAAATGACGCCGGGATATTTGCGGTTTGAAGGTTCGATGTCTTCGATGGTGAGTTTCTCGAGTGCTTTTTTACGCGAAGTGGCCTGCTTGGATTTCGAGGCGTTTGCACTGAATCGGGCGATGAAGTCGAGCAATGCCTGCCTCTTCTCTTCTACCTTCTTATTCTTATCACCAATCTGGCGGGCCATGAGCTGTGAAGACTCGTACCAGAAAGTATAGTTACCTGTAAAGATTTTGATTTTCGCGCGGTCTACGTCGGCCACATGAGTGCAGACTGCATCGAGAAAGTGACGGTCGTGACTCACAACAAGCACGATGTTCTGGTAGTCTGCCAGGAAGTTTTCCAGCCAGCTGATCGTTTCAATGTCGAGACCGTTGGTCGGCTCATCCAGCAGCAGAATATCCGGGTTGCCAAAAAGCGCCTGCGCCAGCAATACCCGGACTTTCAGGTTGGAAGGAATGTCTTTCATCAGGCTCTGGTGGTACTCTTCGGTTACACCAAGGCTGCTGATAAGGCTGCCTGCGTTGCTTTCCGCTTCGTATCCGCCCATTTCTCCGAATTCTCCTTCCAGTTCACCGGCACGCATGCCATCTTCTTCGGTAAAGTCCGCTTTGGCGTAGATGGTTTCACGCTCGTGCAGCACCTTCCAGAGTTTGCTGTGACCCATGAGTACTGTGTTGAGCACGGTTACTTCGTCAAACTCGTACTGGTTTTGCTTTAGCACAGCGAGGCGCTCCCCGGGTGAGATTTCTATATTTCCTTTATTGGGTTCAATTTCTCCGCTTAATATTTTCAGAAAGGTGGACTTACCGGCTCCGTTAGCACCAATCACTCCGTAACAGTTACCTTTAATGAAATTCAAGGATACTTCATCAAACAATACCCTTTTGCCGTAAGAAAGGGTAACATTTTTTACGCTAATCATGTAGAATTCCTGTTTTTTTGAATGCGCAAAGGTAATGCATTAGAGCCGATTGATGGTGCAGGTTTTGAATGAAAAAGGCAGGTCTGCGCAGGCAGATGATAATCAATAATATGAAGGGACTCTACACCAGATTCAACAAAGTTCAGCTGCTGCGCGGGGGCAGGGAATATTTTGACTGTCTCGTCGAAACGATTGAGCGGACGGAACAGTTTATACATCTTCAGTACTATATTTTTGATGCAGACGATACTGGTCAGCGTGTGGCGGACGCGTTGAAAAAGGCCGCTGAAAGGGGCGTAAAAGTATTTCTGCTGGTGGACGGCTTTGCCTCTCAGCAGCTACCGGGCGAATTCATTGCTGACCTCAAGAAATCCGGTGTTCATTTCCGATGGTTTCAGCCCCTGCTCAAAGGCAAGGGCTTTTATTTTGGAAGGCGGTTGCACCACAAAGTGGTGGTGGCAGACGGGGTTATCAGTCTCGTCGCAGGGCTCAACGTGAGCAATCGGTATAATGATATGCCGGAGCATTCTGCCTGGCTCGACTGGGCGGTAATTGCTGAAGGCGAAGTATCCGCCGAACTGTATACCATCTGCCGGATGCTCTGGTACAAATCTTCCTATTCGAAACAGCTGGCGAGGGAGAAGCCGGAGGAAATCAAACCATCCGGCATAAAAGATATCTGTGAAGTGCGTGTCAGAAGAAATGACTGGGTGCGAAGGAAAAACCAGGTGACCCGTAGCTATCTCGAAATGTTTCGCGATGCGAAGGAAGAGATCATTATTATGTCGAGCTATTTTCTGCCGGGAAAGAAATTACGGAAAAGAATGGAGCAGGCGGCGCGCCGGGGAGTGCGCATACGGCTTATCCTGGCGGGCAGGTCGGATATCAGGATTGCCAAATATGCGGAGCGGTATATGTATCGCTGGCTGATCAATAAAAAGATCAAAATATTTGAGTATCAGCCAAACATTGTGCATGGTAAAATTGGTGTCTGCGATAAGACGATGGTGACTGTGGGGTCTTATAATTTTAATAATATCAGTGCATACGCCAGCCTGGAACTGAATCTGGACATCCGCAACAAGCCCTTCGCGGAGGATACCCATCAAAAGCTGGTCAGGATCATCGAAACCGATTGCGAGGAGATCAATGAAACGAATGCAAAGGTTTATCAGGGCTTTGGTCAAAGAATCGCTCAGCGGGTCTCTTATGAAGTGGTGAGGCTGATGATTTTTGTGTTTACATTTTATTTTAAGCAGAAAGAGTGAGAGAGAAATGAGCAAATGGGAAAATTAGCAAATGGGAAAATGCTCTGCCCGCCGAAGCTTTAGCGAAGGAGGGTGGCGCTAAGCGCGTGACACGTTGTAATTTATAGCATTTATCTTGGAAGCATAGTGTGGGATTTGCCACCATGATCATCGGAGTGATCGCAACCGACGCATCGGCAGCTGCGTGCCGACCAACGGGAGGTCCCGATGTCTCATCGGGATAGCGGCCTTTCGAGCGAAGCGAGATCCCGATGCCGCATCGGGAGAGCTCCTGCGTTTAATTTAAAGAATGTCTCACATAAAGAATAACAGCAGGAACACAGCCGTGGGGCAGTGACGTGCGGAGGTGGGGACCAAAAGTATAGGCCGGGGGTCTCTCCACCCCTTGGCTGGGCCAATGGAGTCGAGATGACAGACTCCGAACTTCGTGCGTGACCTAATTCCCGCGGATGCGTTTTAACAGCAACTCCACCGCCTTGGCATCCCATTTCGCAAAACGACCACGCTGCACAACCATGTCATTGCTCTTTGGCTGCTGAAGAAAATAGTGAAATACAAATTCTTCGTGG
>JACMLD010000263.1 GCA_014379785.1 Chitinophagaceae bacterium | reverse complement strand
ACCTCCGCAATAAAAATATCAGCGGAAAAAAAGCCGAACAAGCCCTGGTCAAAGCAGATATCACACTCAATAAAAATATGGTACCGTTTGATGACAAAAGCGCTTTTGTCACTTCCGGCATACGTGTCGGCACAGCAGCCATCACCACCCGCGGTATGAAAGAAGAACATATCCCATTCGTAGTGGATGCCATAGACAAAGTCCTGATGAACGCAGACGACGACGCCATCATCAGCTCTGTCCGCAAACAAGTCAACGAATTCATGGAACAGTTCTCCCTTTACCCGGAACTCGGATAAACATCCGCCCATCGCTTCCAATGCCTCAACAGAAATCAGATCCCATCCGATCTCATCTCCCCATGCCCTCTCACGATGAACGGATGTAGTGTAAAATTAAAATAGTGAATGGAGGAGACATGGGTGGGAAAAACTTTTAATGGGGGAAAATACTCCATGCCGATATGCTATTTTTGCCAAAAGAAAACCATGATTCAACGTATACAATCCGTTTGGCTGCTCCTCGCATCAACCGCCGCCTTTTTAACCGTCTGGGAAAAAATAACTTTCTACAGCGGCGTACCCACCGTGCCAGAACCCGGTGTAAAATTGGGACAGGTATATGCCGGCACAAACGTATTCCTCCTGATCCTCACCGTAATCCTCGGACTCGTCAGCTTCATCAGCATATTTCTCTACAAAAACAGGAAGCAACAAATGCAGTTCACCTGGCTTGCACTCATTATTTCCATCATCAATATCTTCCTCTACTACCGTGAAACGGTGAAATTTTCTGAGGGAACTTATGACCTCACCGCCATCGTTACCCTTATCATACCCATCCTTCTACTGATGGCCATCAAGGGTATTTATAAAGATCAGAAGCTTGTAAAAAGCCTCGATCGTCTCCGATAAATTCAATTATGGAATTTTATTCCCATAAAAGGACGGCACCACATATTTACAAATTCTTAACAGCTTTAATACCAACATTTTACCATCTGGCATAGTTTCAGTAATAGAGAGGATACAACAGATAATAACAACTACTCAAAATATTCTGGACGGTTCTTTAGGACAAACCCCGATTTCTGCGGGGTTTTCTTTTTGTGGTATATGAAGCCAAAAAAATACCCGCACCAACCAAGGTGCGGGTATTAAGTTTCAAACTGTATTCTTATAATTTGATCAGCTGAATGGTTTCAGTAACGTCTTTCACACGAACTTTCAGAATATAATTTCCTGCAGCAGCGCGCGTCATGTCAACCCGCACACGATTGGTACCTGCAACGATTGATTTCTGATAGGTCTGGATCCTTACACCAGATACTGACCACAACTCTACTGTTGCATCAGCAGCTTTTGAAGCTCTTACCTCGATCTCTGCATAACTATTTCTGACAGGATTACTCAATGCCCTCACAAAGAAATCAGAAGCCTTGATATTTGCATCAACCACTTTACTGTAAACTGATTTACCATCCAGATCAATCTGAAGCAGACGATAGTAGTGTTTACCACCGGTCAATCCCAGATGTGTATAGCTGTATTGTTTTACAGAAGCACTGTTGGAAACAGTTCCCACTTTCTCGAAATTTTTGCCGTCAACACTGTGCTCGATTTCATAACGGGATGCATCTGCATTGTTGTCTACAGACCAGCTCAGACGCACATCATTCGCAATCACTTTTGCATCGAAAGATTTCCAGCTGACCGGCAAAGGCAGGTTTACCGCGTTTGTTACAATCGTAAAGACCTCATTCGTATTCAAAATAAGGTTTGAAAAGGTAGCCACAGATCCGCTGAAACTGCTTGGCTGCTGATAACGGATGGTGCCTGTTGTAAAATCACCATCACCATCTTCATCAACCATCAGTCGAAAATGCGTGACGTTGCCGATCGTACCGGTTGTTGACAGGCCATTGAAATCAAAAGTAAGCGTCACAGTTCCTACTGTGCCGGTATGCTGCACCTTCCACTCTCTAGTAAATCTTCTCACCGCAGGATCGGCCGTAGCAGGCACATCTGTTGCCTGTTCAGCAAGAGCAGCATTGTTATTGCCTATCATGAGAAACTCAAGATTCGAAAGCGCAGACGGAGCAGACAGCACGATGTTTCCAAGACCAGACTGGCCAGTGCCATTGCCTGTGCCTGTTTCAACACTGTTGGATGATGACATCAACAATCCGGAGTTATCATCCTGTCCGAGACCAAATACGGAAAATCTGAAAGCGGTGTTCGCTGTAGAATCCCAGAATTTGGTTGTGCCGTTAGATGCGAAATAATCGCCGGTTTTTGAAATACCATATTTCAAGGCGAGATAAGAAAATACCTGTTGTCTGGTAAGAGGTGTAAGAACCGCAGCATCATAGACAATGATTTCCGTCATTTCACCAATAAAGGCCTCTTCTGTTGGGGTGTTTCGCGCTCCAAGAGAATTGCTTTCATCCGCCAGGTTTCTTACACCCTGACCTGAACCCGAATTATATGTATTGGAGATAACAGGGTTGTTTGTGCTTGTCTCATCAAACACCTGCTGATCATCGTTGTCCTGTGCAAGCAGATTTAATTGAGATATCTTCCATGATCCCAGTTGAAACGGTTTTGTCCAGGTTTGAGTGAATGGAGCAATCTCCGCCTGATTTCCCCAGAAATTCGTGCTGCCATCATTATAATGTGAAAGCGACACACCGTTATTGAATGCAGAAACGGTGCTGCGCTGCGACCAGATTCTTTGCGCTCCTGCTGATGTAGCGCGCCATACACCAAATACTGCGTAATCATCATCTCCGGCAACAATCGGTGCGTTAAGACCATTCGGCCCGAGCATCTGATTGGCACCATTGAAGTTGATCGAAGGAAAAAAGTTAACGGAGTTCAGTGCAACCGCAGGTCTGTCAGCCAGAGTAGCTGTAAATGATTTTGTAAGATCGTTAGAATATGTCCAGCTGTCGACTGCTCCCGCAGTGGCCGTACACCTGCATCTGATTTGATCCAGAGTTTCAGATTTGCAGCAACTCCTCCTGGTGCCTGCGCTGCCACGCCAAGCCCAAAAAAAAGTATAGAACTTAAAGTGTAAAGTT
>JACMLD010000262.1 GCA_014379785.1 Chitinophagaceae bacterium | reverse complement strand
CTTGTCCACTCCTTCCAGCATATAATGGTAGTGGATTTTATTTTGTTTCACATAGTTCAGTGAACTAAACTCAATCGCAATCGAAGTATTGTCGTGTTTCAGCTGCAGGCGGTTGAGGCTGCGCAGTGAATCAACGGAGAGGAAGTTGTTTGCCAGCCGGAATGCAGTAATGACGGCATTTCCGGGGCGCGGCGGATTCGGGATGGTAGAGGGATTAAACTCCGTAAAACTATGGTCAGTGGTGAAGACCAGTCTGCCGTTTTTCATACGAAATGCCGAGGCCACATTAAAGTTGTCGTAGTTGATGCCATCCCGCCGGTCGTATTGTGAGAATATTTTTCTCTTCAGGTCAGCGCGGTAAAGTCCATGAGACATTCCAAGCCAGAGGTGGCCTGAATTGTCTCTTTGAAAACAAAGGACCGTATTGGAAGGCATCCCGTCTTCCGCAGCCACAATTTTTATATCAAGCGTACGAACATTCAGGAGGTTGAGTGCGCCGCCTGCAATCAGCAAGGTACTGTCATTGTATTGCAGGATGTCACACGGTGAATTGTTCCACATGCTTTTTCCTTTCTCACCATACTTTGTGATATGAGCAAGCTGACGACTGGATTTTGGATCGAATTTGAATAATCCGTCGGTAAGCGTTCCTGCCCACACGAACCCGTCCTTGTCAACAAAAAGCTTTTGCACAAGGGCTCCATCCCTTTTTCGGACCAGTTCGTAAGAAGACTGTTTTGAAAAATCGCTGCCGGCCTGATACTTCAGGATATGACCGCCCTGGCACCCCAGCCATATATTGCCATCCAGATCCTGTGCGAGTTGACGGATGGTGGATCTTATGTGCCCGAAATAAAAAAGATCGGCTTTCCCCGTCTGCGGGTTATACACAACCAGTCCGCCGTCCTGCATTCCCATCCAGACCAACCCTGTATTTCTATCCTGTATTAAACTCCAGAATGCATAGGGAGCATGAAATCTGTCGAGCTGAGGAGGAAGCGGAACGGGATTAAAATTGCTGTCGAATTTGTAAAGTCCGCTGCCCCATGCTCCGATCAGATGGCTTTTGTCGGCCAGTTCCAGTGCTGCTACTGACGGGCCATCGAGTGAGCCGGAGCCATCGGGTCTCAGCATCAGATGCGAATTGAAAGGTTGTGCATCGGGATTAAAGAGAAAGGCACCGTTTTCTGTGGAGACCCATAGATTTTGCTGCCTGTCCTC
Organism: Chitinophagaceae bacterium; assembly: GCA_014379785.1. Classification (GTDB taxonomy): domain Bacteria; phylum Bacteroidota; class Bacteroidia; order Chitinophagales; family Chitinophagaceae; genus JACMLD01. The sequence goes on along the minus strand of JACMLD010000262.1, from coordinate 2,869 downwards.
GTACAAACTTGTAACGATGTCGAACTTTATTGATTGCTCGTCCTTGAATTCGTTTCTGACAAGTCTGAAAGGCGTTTCTCCACCGACAAATTCAGCGAGAAAGGTGCGGCCATAAAACCACATTCGTCCATTGGATTGTCGGATTGCACCACCCACTTCAAAATATCCGAGGTCAAACTGCTGACCAACGCTGTACCTGGTCAATTTGTCGCTTTTGAGACTGAAAGAATTTATGAAAGGAGCTCCGTCCATTTGTGGCCAGCTGCCATACCAGAGTGTATCGTTATAAAGGCCGAAAATCGAGTTTAGCATGCCTTCCTTTTCCAGGGCTTTGATATGCGGGTTCTGATCGGGATTGTGTCCTTTATAGTTGAAGTTCCCGGTTTTGCTATTGTAGTACACAAATCCAGGGTTGCAGGCAATCCAGTAGTCATTTGCCACCGGCGCTTTCATGATATCCGATATCCACCAGTCAGAAGGGAGCTCGAGTGCCAGGTTGAGGGCAAAATTTCCAATCTTTCTATCGTACAGATAAAGTCCTTTCTGATCAACATAGGCAATAATATTTTTAGCGGCATCCAGTCTTACGAACCTTACGGATTTGCCTTTTCCGGAGCTATCCGGATTGATGGCAATTTCCCGGAAGCTGAAACGGTGGCGGTCAAAAATTCCCAGACGGTTTTCGGCCAGCACCCAAAGGTTTCCGGCGCCGTCTAAAAATATACTGTTTACGTTACTCCCGGGAATGGAGTTCCGATTTTTCGACTGGTGGCGGAATGTGAGGAATCGGTTGCCATCGTAACGCTGCAGCCCGTCGAGCGTAGCCATCCAGATATATCCTTCATTGTCCTGAACGACCGTGTTTACAAGATTTGACGCGAGTCCATTAGTAGAATTGAAATGCGTGAATGTATACTGGCGGAAATTGGGTTGTTGTAGAACAACGTTGAAAGTTCCGAACGGTTTTTTCATCCTTTGGAATCTCACCTGAACGGCCTGGGCGCAAAGGTTTGAATAGGCCAGAAACACCAGTAAAATGTGCAAAAGCAGCTTCAAGTATCAGGGGGTTTGAGTAGAGTTCAAATATACCCCCCTCAATTCATTCGACCAATACTTCACTTCATGCATGGGCTGGTAGGAAAAGGGGTTGATGTGGGCCAATTTTACTCACGATTTAACATCAAATAATCTAATCCTTATTTATGCAACGCTATAATGTATTCGGTCAGATTCACAAGGGACTCAGGGCTTTTATGTATGATACGGCGCTCAGCCTGCAGCAGACCTGGTTTGCGGATTCTTCCGCCGGAGGTGCAGCACTCGCAAAAGTAGATTCTGTGCTGGCCCATTTTGATGCGCATGCACATCACGAAGATCATTTTATTCTGCCTGCCATTGCGCGTTTCGAAAAGGCGCTGGTGGAAGAATTTGAGAAGGAGCATGTCACTGACCTTGAACTTTCTAACAGGCTGAGAAGTCTCCTGAATATCTACTACCACTGCGTATCCGGGGAAGAAAAAAAGGAAATCGGATCTGCCATTTGTAAATCCTTTGTGGAGTTCATGGTCTTCAACCTGGAGCATATGGCAAAGGAAGAAATTTTGCTCAACCGGACACTCTGGAAGCATTATACAGATGATGAGATAATGGAAATACAGCAGAGACTGGTGGCTACCATTCCTCCGCAGGAAATGGCCGAGGGTGCAAAATGGATGTTTCGTGGTATCAATAACAGCGAGGCCATACATTGGCTGAAGGGTGTAAAGGAAGAGGCGCCGGAGTTTGTGTTTCAGTCGCTGCTGGATATTGCTGAAAGAGAGATGCCGGCAGAGAGATGGAATCTGATCATGGATGCTGTTTGCGAAGGAGCGATCACTGTTTAAAAAAAGTATAAAACAAATAACCAATAATGAAAAAAATTCTCAGCATTGTGTCGGCATCAGTGGCCATTCTCGCGATAGTTGTATCGTGCAATGATAATGTAGCATCAACATTTCCGGCGCCGGTTTCAAACGACAGTCTTATCCGCAAGGGAAAATATCTTGTCAGTGTTTTGGGTTGCGAAGATTGTCATTCTCCAAAAGTTTTTGGGCCCATGGGACCAATGCCTGATCCGGAAAAGAGGCTTGCTGGCCATCCGGCTGAAATGCCGGTTGGTGAGGTGGATACCACATTGATGAAGTCATGGGTCTATTTCAATCATATCGGTACTGCAGTTGCGGGTCCATGGGGCATTTCGTATGCCGCGAATCTGAGTTCAGATTCAACCGGAATCGGGAACTGGAGTTATCAGCAGTTTGAAATGGCGTTGAGGAAAGGGAAGTCGAAGGGTATTGAGTCGAATCGTTCGCTGCTGCCACCGATGCCGTGGCCGAATTATATAAATATGAAAGACGAGGATATGAGGGCTGTTTTTACCTATCTGAAATCCACAAAGCCTGTAAAGAACCAGGTTCCGCAGCCGACTCCTGCGACGGGGTTTAGGGTGAAGTAGGGATGTGAGAGAATGAGGGAAAATGAGGGGAAATGTGATGATCGCTTCGCTCGCATGAATGCCAGTCATCCTGCCACATTCCTCACATTCCCTATTGCGCGAAGCGCCCACATTTTCCCTCATTCTCTCACATTCTCCACACCCCCACTCCCTTCCTCCGCCCTGCCACTTACAAATCCGGTTGAGGGGCAAGCAGGCAAGATGCTATCTTTAGTATCTAAACCCAGCACATGACCCCTGCAAGACTTAAAATTGGAGAAGGAAAGATCAGCGGATATGTCAGCATCTTTCTTGGCCTCCTTTCTTTTTTGGCAGTTTTCTGCTTTCAGTTTCCGGAATGGCTTACATCACCAGAGTTTCGCGAAGTATATACCG
>JACMLD010000261.1 GCA_014379785.1 Chitinophagaceae bacterium | reverse complement strand
TCGAGAGAAAGAACAAAAAGATAAAGGAATATAATATCTTTTATGACTGTGAATGTGGTATAGGAAATAAAATATGGCTGCAAAAAGCGATTGGGGAGGGCGCAGGTCGTACTTCATGGGTTGGTGTAACGGATACTGTATCACAGCCAATAGTATTCGATGAATTGGTTTCGTCCAGTCGCTTTACATTGCCGCTTGAATTTATTCCAATTACACAAGAGGAAAAATATTTACTCGAACACGGCCTTGATAAAGTAAATAAGGAATGTTGCAAGCCTTCAAATAAGCCTGTAAGTAAATTCATCGGGTGGGTAAGGTTAAAGTAGTGCTTGTAAAATTGCCACCGATTTCAGCACGCTTAGTTTGTTCCGGTTCAGGTTTTTCAAAGATGGCTAACGGCTGTTAGTAATCTCTGAAATTTTCTTACCTTTAGGGATAGATTTTCAGCCAATGAACCAGGAAGAAATATTTCAGCAAAAAGTTGATACTGAGGTCCGCATCGAGCCGAAAGACTGGATGCCGGACAAGTACCGCCAAACACTGATCCGCCAGATATCCCAACATGCACACAGCGAAATCGTTGGCATGCTTCCCGAAGGGAACTGGATCAGCCGCGCCCCCACGCTACAACGTAAGGCCATCCTTATCGCGAAAGTGCAGGATGAAGCCGGTCACGGACTTTATTTATATAGTGCAGCAGAAACACTCGGTATCAGCCGCGACGAAATGATCGCCCAACTCCACTCCGGCAAAGCAAAATATTCTTCCATATTCAATTATCCTACAACTACCTGGGCAGATATGGGAGCGATCGGTTGGCTGGTCGACGGCGCCGCCATCATGAACCAAGTGCCGCTATGCCGCACATCATACGGACCATATGCACGCGGAATGGTAAGAATATGTAAGGAAGAAAGCTTTCACCAGCGCCAGGGATTCGAAATACTTTTGGTGTTGAGCAAAGGGACCGACGAACAAAAAGCGATGTGTCAGGATGCGATCAACCGGTGGTGGTGGCCAAGCATGATGATGTTCGGACCAAAAGATGATGAAAGTCCAAATACCCAGCAAAGCATGAAATGGAAGGTGAAACGTTTTACCAACGATGAACTCCGCCAGCGCTTTGTCGATATCTGCGCCGAACAGATAAAAATACTCGGCATGAACATTCCGGATAGTGATCTGAAATGGAATGCAGAAAAAAAGCACTACGATTTTGGACAAATAAACTGGGAAGAATTCTGGAACGTGGTAAGTGGTAATGGTCCTTGCAACAAGGAACGCCTCGATGCAAGAGTGAAAGCACATGAAGAAGGTGCCTGGGTACGCGAAGCTGCGAATGCATTCGCAGAAAAACAGAAACAACGCGCTCACAAAAATTCAGTTGCAGCATAAATATTTCGATGAACAACCTGCTAAGAAAATTTTATTACGGAGATATTCTCGGAGAAGCACCAGCTTCTTCTGGTGCTCAACAATCAGATCGGCAGACCTGGCCGCTCTGGGAAGTTTTTGTAAGAAGCAAACAAGGTCTCGATCACAAACATGTGGGCAGCCTTCACGCAGCTGATGCAAAAATGGCGATCGAAAATGCACGTGATGTTTACACCAGAAGAAATGAAGGAGTAAGTATCTGGGTGGTGGAATCAACGCAGATCCATGCTTCGAATCCCGACGAGGCCGCAAGCCTCTATGATCCGGCAAATGACAAAGTCTACAGACATCCGACTTTTTATGATCTGCCGGATGAGTTGAGTCATATTTAGGGAAATGTGTAGATTAGAAAATGTGCAAATGTGCAAATCAAAAGCCAACACACCAATTACTAATGGCAACTGAAATATCAATAGGAAATTTGACGCAACCAATCAATGAATCAACTGATCAACTAATTCTTTACACCCTTCATCTCGCCGATAACGCGCTCATTCTCGGTCAGCGAAATGCAGAGTGGACGGGACACGGACCGGTTTTGGAGCAAGATATTGCAATCAGTAACATCGCACTCGATTTGATCGGGCAGGCGAGAATGTTGTATCAATATGCTGCAACACTTATCAACCAAGCAACGAATCAACTGATCAACCACTCAACCAACCCAGCTCACACCGAAGACACACTCGCCTTCTTCCGCACCGGCGCAGAATACAAAAACTGCCTGCTCGTTGAACTGCCGCGAGGTGATTGGGGTGTCACCGTTTTGAGACAATTCTTTTTTAGTACTTACCAATATTTTCTTTACCACGAGTTGAAAAACAGTGCAGACGAAACACTTGCTGCTATCGCAGAAAAATCTTTCAAAGAAGTAACCTATCATATGCGATGGAGCGCCGAATGGGTCATACGACTCGGTGATGGCACTGAAGAAAGTCATGACAGAATGCAAAAGGCACTCGACCAACTCTGGGCATATACAGGCGAACTTCTTACTCCCGGAGATTTTGAAACAGAGCCTGATGGAAAAATTGTTGTTGATCTGCGTTCAATCAAAGTTGCATGGACAAACAAAATCCAGGAAGTCCTGTCAACAGCAACCCTCCAAATTCCGGAAAACAAATGGCAGCAATCCGGCGGCAAACAGGGCAGGCACACAGAACATCTCGGATATATATTATCTGAAATGCAGTACCTGCAAAGAACCTATCCCAATGCACAATGGTAAGTACATCGACCATATCAAAAGAATATGTTTACGGACTATTGGCTGAAGTAGTAGACCCTGAAGTACCGGTCTTAAGTATCATTGACCTCGGCATCGTGAGGGAGGTCTTTATCTCGGATGATAAAACAGAAATCGTCATCACACCAACTTACTCTGGTTGCCCGGCCATGCAGCGCATTGAATGGGATATTAAAACCGCTCTGCTGGAAAAAGGAATAACAAACGCATCCGTTAAAACCATCCTGAGCCCCGCCTGGACCACCGACTGGATGACAAAAGAAGGAAAAGAAAAACTGAAAGCATACGGCATTGCACCTCCAAATCCAACCGCCTCCGTTTGCAGCACGGATCTTTTTGCCGCAGCGGAAGCAGTACAATGCCCGCACTGCTCATCCTATCATACCATCCGCGTCAGCGAATTTGGCTCAACGGCCTGCAAGTCACTTTTCAAATGCAGCGACTGCCAGGAACCCTTCGATTATTTTAAATGCCATTAGCAGCCTGATAATCTTAATTTCGTTTCTCAAGAAAGACATCATATGAACTCAGTACTTTTTGAATTGAAGGACGGCATTGCATTCATTACACTCAACAGACCCGACAAACTGAATGCGTTCAACAGAGAAATGGCACTCCTCCTCCAGAATATTCTTGACGAATGCGCTGATCTGCCCGGACTGCGATGCATCTATATAACCGGTGCGGGCAAAGGCTTTTCGGCCGGTCAAGACCTTGCCGAAGTGGTCGATCCAAACGGCCCGGGTATGGAAAGAATTCTGCAGGAACACTACAATCCAATCGTTGCAAGAATAAGAAGTCTCAACAAACCCGTCGTTGCAGCAGTGAATGGCGTAGCGGCCGGTGCCGGTGCAAACATTGCACTGGCATGTGATATTGTTGTAGCTGGAGAATCAGCATCTTTTATCCAGGCATTTTCAAGAATCGGATTGATACCGGATAGCGGCGGCACATGGCATTTGCCGCGTCTTATCGGATGGCAGAAAGCAAGCGCCATCATGATGCTCGCCGATAAAATATCTGCTAACGAAGCAGAAAGAATGGGAATGATCTACAAAGTTTTTTCTGACGCCGACTTCGAATCATCGTCAAAAAAAATTGCGGAAACTCTGGCAGCCATGCCCACCATGGCCCTGGCATATATCAAAGAAGCCCTGACAAATTCAGCCGGCAATGACCTTGAATCACAATTGTCGACCGAAGACGAGTTGCAACAAAAAGCTGCCGCAACGGAAGATTTTAAAGAAGGAGTAAAAGCCTTTCTGGAAAAGCGCTCACCCGTATTCACCGGAAACTAACACAATGATCTACTCATTCAAAGGATTGATACCGGTCGTGCATGAGAC
>JACMLD010000260.1 GCA_014379785.1 Chitinophagaceae bacterium | reverse complement strand
CCTGCTCGCGCTTGAATATGCCTTTAAATATCAATCGAATCTCAAGGGTCTTATCATCTGCAATATGATGGCCAGCTGTCCGGAGTACGGCGAATATTCCAGAAAGGTTCTGGCGCCGCAGATGGATCCCAGCGTGCTCGATTCAATCAGGAAAATGGAAGCAGCAGGCGATTTTGCCAATCCCAGGTATATGGGACTTCTCATTCCCAATTTTTATAAAAAACATGTATGTCGTTTAGAAGAGTGGCCTGATGCCATCAACAGGTCTATAAAGCATGTCAATGGAGAAATATATACCCTCATGCAGGGGCCATCAGAATTTGGGATTGGCGGAAGAATTGCCAACTGGGACAGAAAAGCAGATTTACACCAGATAAAAGTACCCACCCTCACCGTTGGCGCAAAACACGATACGATGGATCCCGAACATATGAAATGGATGAGCACACAATTTCCAAGGGGTGAATTTTTGTTTTGTCCGGAAGGAAGTCATATGTCTATGTGGGATGATCAGAAACATTTCTTTCCCGGTGTGATCGATTTCATCAAAAAGGTGAATAAAGGAAAATAATTTTGAAGAACTTATACCATTCCGCGATTGCAAAAGAAAAGTATGATGCCATCATCATCGGGTCGGGTCTTGGCGGACTGACAACAGCTGTATTTCTCGCAAAAGCTGGAAAGAAAGTGCTGGTACTCGAACAGCACTATGCCATAGGTGGTTTCACACACACATTTAAACGGAAAGACTTTGAATGGGATGTAGGTGTACATTATGTTGGACAGGTACACAATGACGACAATCTCCTTCGCAAAGCATTCAACTACATCACAGACGGTGCGTTGAAGTGGGAAAAAATGGATGACGTATACGACAGGGCAATAATCGGTGATAAGAAATATGAATTTGTTTCCGGTCGCCAGCGGCAGATCGACAAAATGATAGCCTATTTTCCTAAAGAAGAAGCAGCGATCAGAAAATATTACAAAGAAGTTGAAGAAATCAGCGGCGCTTCTGTCATGTTTTTCTCCGAACGCACCATGCCTGTCTGGCTGAGCAATATTACAGGCCGCTTGCTGCGCAGAAAGTTTCTGCGATATGCGCGGATGACTACCGTCGAATATCTCAACAGCATCACGACCAACAAGGAAATGATTGCAGTGCTCTGTGCTCAATGCGGTAACTATGGCCTGCCACCTGCCAAAAGCAGTTTTGCCGTGCACGCTATGATCATCGACCATTTTCTCGAAGGCGGCAACTATCCGGTAGGCGGGGCCGCCAGCATTCATCGGACGGTGACCGCAGTGCTGGAAAAAAACAAGGGCGTCGTGGCCATCAACGCCCGGGTAAAAGAGATCCTGGTGCTCAATGGCAAAGCGGTGGGCGTACTCATGGAAAATGGAGATGAAATATTTGGATCAACGATCATTAGCAATGCCGGCATTCACAATACATACAATAAGCTGCTGAAAAGCGCAGCGGTATCGCCCGAGCTGATTGCAGATGTCAACAGCATACTGCCATCGGTCGGACATGCCTGCCTTTACATAGGACTTTCCAAAACCGACGCAGAACTGGGATTGCCAACAAATAACTACTGGATGTATGATAATCATCTGATCGATGATTCGTTTGACTGGCATCTTGATCATAAATTCAGTCATTCACCGCTGACATATATTTCCTTTCCTTCGGCAAAAGATCCTTCCTGGCCCGCGAGACATCCGGGCAAGGCCACTATTCAGGTTATCTGTTCACTTCCCTACGAATGGGTGCAGGAATGGGAGAATGAAAAATGGAAAAAAAGAGGGGAGGAATACGAAGCAGTGAAACAAAAAATTACCGATCATCTGCTGGAGCAACTCTATCGGGTAGTGCCGCAGGTGAAAGAACATATTTCCATTGCGGAGTTGTCTACACCCGTGTCAACCCGTCATTTCAGCAATTATCCGGCGGGGGAGATTTATGGACTGGAGCATTCACCAAAACGGTTTGAGAGCAGGTATCTCCGCACGCGTACAAAAATTCCGGGGCTGTTTCTCACCGGGCAGGACACGGTTTGTGTTGGAATCGGAAGCGTATTGTTTGCGGGAATTATTACTTCGGTTGCGATCCTGAACCGCAATGTGCTGATGCGGATAAATAGGTATAATAAGTTAAAAGGAAAAAATTAAAAGTAAGAAGAAGAGAAGTTGAAAGTAAAAAGTAGGAAGAATGTAAGTTAAAAGCGGATAGAGATAGTAGCTGGAAGGGTAGCTTAAAAAAAACTACCGCTTAATTCCGTTTCAACATATCACGTTTTACTTTCTGCTTCCCTTCTTTTTACTTTCAACTTCTCTTCTTCTTACTTTCAACTTTCAACTTCTCTTCTACTTTTAACTTTCAACTGTAAACTAATTTCACACTCCGTGTAAAAACTGCCCATGAATATAATCTACCACGCTTACCAGGCTGCCGGTTTCTGCATGGACTTTTAGCTGCCGGTCTGCACCGGTGCCGTTTTCCAGCATATTGGCGACATAGTTGATAGCGTGCCTGCTGCCAAGCTGATCAACCACATCGTCTACAAAATCCAGCAACTCGTAAATGAGTACGCGCGTGTTGACTTCTTCTTCTTTGCCAAAATCTATCAGGCGTCCATCGATGCCATATCGGCCAGCTCTCCACTTATTTTCGTTTATTAGTGCCCGTGAGTATTGGATGAAATTGAGGTTCTGATTTTTCAACTTATAGATCTTTGCGCAAACCGCCTGAAACAGCGCTGCAATGCAAATGGTTTCGGGCACGGTCATCGGCACATCGCAGATTCGAAACTCTACTGTGTTAAAGAAGGGATGCACCCTGAGATCCCACCAGATCTTCTTTGCATTGTCGATGCAGTTTGTCTTTACAAGCAGTTTTACATAATTGTCGTAAGCCTCAATGCTGTCGAAGGTTTCAGGAATCCCTGTGCGGGGAAACTTGTCGAAAACTTTTGTGCGGAAAGATTTATATCCTGTGGTTCTCCCTTCCCAGAACGGAGAATTTGTGCTGAGCGCATAAATATGCGGAAGAAAATACCTGGTGGAATTAGCGATGTGGTTTGCCATCTCTCTCGTCTCCATGCCCACATGCACATGCAGTCCAAAAATAAGGTTGCTTCTCGCCGCTTCCTGCAATTCATTTACAATTTCATTGTAACGCACGTGATCAGTGATCAGTTGGCTTTCCCAGTGGCTGAACGGATGTGTGCCGGCTGCTCCGACCCACAGTCCAAGATCGCCGGCAATTGCCGAGATCGTTTTGCGGAGAGTGCCCACATCCTTGAATGCCTCGTCGATGTCCTGACAGATATCAGTACCTACTTCTACAACGGCCTGATGCATCTCAGCTTTGACTTTGTCTTTTATTATTTTCTGACCCTCGTGGACAATCTTTTGCTCATGGCTTTTCAGTTCCCTTGTAGTGGGATCAATCACCATATATTCTTCTTCTACGCCGAGAGTAAAATGTTTGTAATTGATCTGCGCCATTAAATGAGTTTTTTCTTTGAGGCGCTGCGTTTGATATATTCACCCCATGTAAGATTATCCATGCCCTCTTTGTGCTCCATTGCCCTCTCGATTGCATAGTTCGCGGCCGTTTCTACTACCCAGTCGAAATTATCCTGGCCAACACTAGTCAATTCCGCATCCGGTGCCGGATTGCAAAAATCGATTGCGTATGGAACGCCGTCGCGCAATGCAAGCTCAACGGTATTGAAATCATATCCGAGATAATGATTGATACGAAGCACAATTTCTTCCATCTGCTTCAGTCTTTCCGGACTTGGTGTAAAACCAGCTACATAGCGCAGATGGTGGGGGTTGCGTGGCTCATACGGCATGATGCGCACATATTTTCCGCCAATGCAATAACAGCGGTAATATTCATCAAAAACAATTTCTTCCTGTAATAACATTACCAGCTGTCCTGTTTCGCCATGCTTGGTGAAAAAATCCTCCAT
>JACMLD010000259.1 GCA_014379785.1 Chitinophagaceae bacterium | reverse complement strand
TTGCATCAGCCATTCGGCTTCGGGCGCGGGATTGAAGGTAAAAAGTGAAATGCCCCAATAGCGGATCTTGCCACTGTCGCGCAATCGCTCCATCGCATCCACGCATTCCCCCTTTTCAAGGTCCGCGACCGATGCTACGTGGAGCTGATAGTAATCTATGCTTTCCCTCCGCAGTCTTTTCAGCGAAGCCTCACAGGCATTCAGCAGATATTTTCTTGAGTAATCGATTTCTACTGGTCTGTCCGTACCTGGTTTCTGACCAACTTTGGTGGCTACGATTACCTTATCGCTATTGGAAAATACTTTGCCTATCAGTTTTTCCGAGTGGCCGAGACCGTAAAAGTCGGCGGTATCGAAAAAGTTGATGCCGTTATCCAGCGCGGCTTTCAGGGCAGCGGTCGAATCTTTGTCATCCGAATTGCCCCATCCTATAGGAATATTTCCGGCCATGGCGGGTCCGCCGATTGCCCAGGCCCCAAAGCCCGTCTCGCTCACGAGCAGATCAGTTTTGCCGAATTTCCTGTAGTTCATTCTGCAGACTATGTTTTTTATTTGACAACACATTCTCCATTGTCCACGGGACCCTGCGCTCGAATTGCCTGGCGCGGACATCACAGAGTGTTTTAGCGCAGATGCTGCAGGAGAAGTCGAGACAGGGATCCGTATGAACAAAAAACTCTATGGCATCGCCAAATTCCTTTTTTATCAATGCAATCAGCATGTCGATCTCAACATGCGCCTCTACAACATTGAGATACCAGGGCACAGTGAGGTGACAGTCAACGTGCAGCTGACCGCCATATTTTATCACTCTCAGGTTGTGCAGGTCTATCCAGTTCTCGCGACGGTTCTCATTGAGCACTTTCAGCATTTTTAGCAGCAGTCTATCGTCTGCTTCATCCATGATGCCGGCAATGGAGCTGCGCACAATTTTATAACCGGTAATAATGACTATAAATGCAAAAATGATGGCAACCACACTGTCCAGCCACATATATCCTGTCAGCAGAATAAGTATGAGTCCGATGATGAGGCCGATGCTGGAATAGGTGTCGGTCTGAAGGTGTTTACCACTGGCGATAAGGGCCAGTGAATTGTTTTTTCGGCCATACCTCACCGTTATATAACCCAGGACGAAGTTCACGATGGATGTAAATGCAATCAGGTAGATACCGGTATTGAGTCTGCGTATTTCATGCGGATGAATGAGTGCATCGATTGATTGATAAATGATGATGATGCCCGCAATAAAAATCATGGAACCTTCCACTGCTGCTGACAGAAATTCTGCCTTTCCGTGTCCGTAGGGATGGTCGCTGTCTTTTGGTTTTGCCGACACGTGGAGGCTGTAGAGACCGATAAAACCCGCGGCTACGTTTACCGTGCTTTCAAGCGCGTCCGTAAGAACTGAAACGGAACGGGTGAGAAAGTAGGCAAAGACTTTTATGAGGAAGAGGACAACAGCGACTGCCACCACCCATCTCTGAATTTTTACATTTTCTTTGCCTGGAGTCAATGATAAGTGTTTTAGTCACCCCGAGCGCAGCCGAGGGGTCCCCAGCTATTACGTTGAGTAACGGCTGGGGATGCCTCGACTACGCTCGGCATGACTGCGCGAAAGTACTACATTCTTCCCGCTACCGCTTCCCAGTTCACCACCTTCCACCAGTTTTCAATGTATTCGGGCCTGCGGTTCTGGTAACGGAGATAGTATGCGTGTTCCCATACATCCAGCGCCAGCAAAGGTGTTCCTTTGTTTTCTGCGATGTCCATCAGGGGATTGTCCTGATTGGGAGTGGAAATGACTTTGAGTTTTTTATCCGGACCGGAAATCAGCCATGCCCAGCCGCTGCCAAAACGATTTTTTGCAGCATCAGCAAACTGTGTTTTGAATGCATCGAAGCTGTTGAAATCTTTTTCAATAGCGGCAAGTAGTTTGCCCGCAGGCTTTGCGTCGGCACCGGGTTTCATTGATTTCCAAAAGAACTCATGATTGAAATGGCCCCCGGCATTGTTGCGCAACTTTGGTGTGTACTTCGATATCTGCGAGAGAACGGATTCTATCGGTTTGCTAAGGTCAGCGCCTTCTGCCTGCGCGGCTTCCTTTGCATTTTTAGAATAGGTAGAAGCGTGTTTTGAATAATGTATTTCCATTGTCATGGCGTCAATCGCTGATTCCAGCGCATTGTAGGCATAAGGGAGCGGAGTCTGTTCGAAAGAGGTATAAGGAGAAAAAAGTCGCGATGATCCCGCAAAAATATTGGAAGACACCAGGTTAGCTGCTGTCAGCACCATTCCGGCCTTTGCTGAATCAGCAATGAATTTTCTTCTGTTGAATTTATTGGTTGACATCTTTTGTGGGTTTTCTTGTTATGAAGGCCTTTATTTTTCTGAAATTGCGGAAATATGATTCCTGGTTGAAAAGTGTTGAATCACGCATCGCCTTATAGATCAGAAATCCGCCGATCGGAACCAGTATGGCTGTTGCAAGCCACATGCCACCAAATGGCTGCAGCACATCTTCTTTTACAAACCGCTCACCAAAATTGTTGAGCAGGAAGAAAATGATAAAGAAAACAACCGCGATGATGAGCGGAGTGCCGATGCCTCCCTTGCGGATGATGGAACCCAATGGGGCTCCAATCAGAAAAAGTACCAGGCAGGCAATAGACATGGTAAACTTGCGGTGCCATTCGATAAGATGCAATCTCAGTTCCTTTCTTTTCTGGGCATATTCCGCGGCATTTAGTTCCAGTGTGGGTTTGATGGAATTGACCTGCGATACTGAACGTTCGAGCACATTCAGTCTTGCGCTGTCGGGCAGGATATCTTTAAATGATTTTATAGCCTTCACGCTTGCGGGCCATTTTTTCACACTGTCGAGCATGGTGCTGTATT
>JACMLD010000258.1 GCA_014379785.1 Chitinophagaceae bacterium | reverse complement strand
TCTTTAGTGATCGAAGGTAATAAGGAGTGGCACGGCGTGGGCCATAGTGCCACGGTGAGCTTTGATGGTGTTGATTATCTTTTTTCTCATGGATATGATGCTGCGGATACTGGCAGGTCAAAGTTGAGAATTGATAAGATCAATTGGGTGAATGGCTGGCCTGTCGTTGCGACCGGATTCCGGTAATAATTTCTTAACATGCAACTGGGAAAAAATTAAATAGATTCAGTTATAATAATATTACTTGAATTCTATTCTTCTTATAGCAACCGGTTTATTGCTTTTTCTGTATGCCCTTAACAATCTGTCACAGGGGTTAAAGGAGATTTCTGGAGATAAATTAAAAGTTTTTCTCGATCGTTTCACAAACAATGTTTTTAAAGGAATTCTTTCTGGAATACTGGTAACCGTACTCCTGGATTCCTCATCAGTCGTGATCATTATGACGATAGCTCTTGTCAACTCAAAGGCATTAACCTTTCGGCAGGCGATGGGTATTGTGATGGGCGCGAATATTGGGACCACGTTTTCCTCGCAAATTTTTGCGTTAAATGTTGGGGAGTATGCCGCATTTCCGATTGCTGTCGGCTTTGCTTTGATGTTTCTTTTCAAAAAGCCCTTTTATGTGAATCTCGGTAAAGTGATTTTTTCATTTGGCCTTATATTTTTTGGCCTTTTCACTATGGAGGAGGCAGTGGAGCCATTGAAGGAAAGTACCTACTTCGTTAGTTGGCTGAAATCTCTGGATAATCCGTGGAAGGGAATGATTACAGGTACGATTGTAACAATTATTGTTCAGAGTTCCAGTGCTACCGTAGGGATGGTAATAGGGCTGGGTAGCCAGGGTATGATTTCAATTGCAGGTGCAATTGCAGTGATGTTGGGAGCTGAACTTGGTACTTGCGCAGATACGCTGGTTGCCTCGATTGGTCGAAGCCGGGCAGCCATAAAAACTGGTTTGTTTCATCTTATTTTTAACCTGGGAAGTATAATATTAGGAATGATATTACTTCCCTTATTTACCAGCCTTGTCCTGTATATTTCCAGTGGTGCTTCGCTCGCGCAAACGATAGCGAATTCTCATATGTTGTTTAATGGCCTGGGAGTATTATTGGCGTTGCCACTACTTACCTTTTATGAAAGTTTGTTGGAACGAATGTTTCCCGATAGAATTTCGAATGCAGTGGAGCAGGCGGGGCTCGAGAGCCCGGCCAGCAGCCCCACTGGGTCAAAATCATAAAATTGTAACGGCGGTCAGGCAGTCAAAATAAATTTAAACTAATAGAAATAGTAAAACAATATGGCTACCGTTTAATCCGCAAGTCCGATACCATCAACGGTATCGCCGCCTTTATATCCGAATATCTTTTCCGCGATTTTGATAATAAATTCTTTCATAAAATTATTTTTTATTTAGTGAACGATCAGGCTAATATTCCACCATCGATTGCGATAGATTGCCCTGTTAAGTATGGAGCTTTGTTGGAACCTATAAAAAGTATTGTCTGGGCAACTTCTTCCGGCAGGCCAATTCTTCCGGCAGGAACACTTGAGGCGAGTCCCTTTTTATTTTCTTCTGTGCCGGTGAATCTGCTCAGCATGGGTGTTTCAATTGGTCCCGGTGCAACTACATTGATTCGTATTCCGGATCCGGCCACTTCAAGGGCGGCAGATTTTGTAAGTCCCTCCACCGCATGTTTGCTGGCAGAATAAACCGAAGCGCCCGGATAGCCTTTTCTGCCCAGTGTTGAAGACACATTGATGATGCTGCCATGTCCCTGATCGATCATCAGTTTCATTTCATGTTTCATGCTCAGCAAAGTCCCCAGCACATTTGTATCAAAGGTGGCAGCATAGCTCTCTGCTGTCTGATCAACCACCAGGCCGGGCTGACCTTCGGTGCCCGCGTTGTTTACTGCTATGTCAATCTTTCCAAATTTGTCGACTGTTTTGCGAATGAGATTGGATATCTCATCATCATGCGTCACATCAGCGAGAATGAATTCTGCTTTTGCTCCATAAGTACGGAGTTCTGTAGCGAGCTTATTGCCTTCATCTGTATGCCTGCCTGAAATCACAATGCTCGATTTTTCTTTTGCAAATGCGAGAGCCGTTGCACGGCCAATGCCTGTCAGTGCGCCTGTGATAAGAACTACGCTGTCTGATAATTCCGGATTTTTTGTGTTTTTAATGGTGCTCATTTTTTTGAATTTTCTGTATTTATGATAAGTGTTTGCTCGAATCGAAAAATCTATATATTTATATGTTTCGATGTATATGGTTAAAAAAAAGCCGGAGATATTCCGCTTATTCAAAACGCTTTAAAAACTGTATATACTCACTGAAGACTTCTTTATTCACCTTGTACTTGGCATTTCTGCCATCCTTTTCAACGGTGATAAGATCCGCATCGATCAACTGCTTCATATGATGCGACACGGTAGACTGCGCCAGATCAAACATTTCAACAACCGAACTGCATGGCAGCCAGTCACATTTTTTCTGAATCGCCTCTATAATTTCAATCCGGTAAGGATCACTCAACGCTTTTGAGATCCGCTCCACCTTTTTGATATCTAACTTCGAATTCATGATGCAAATATATCGACACTTTTCGATGCAATCCAACTAATTTTTCTTTTCTAAGCATTCTTTAACAAATGTCATAACTTTTGTTATGCAAAAAAATCACTGGAAACGCAAGGACTTTATCCGTTCAATATCGGCACTCGGACTGCTGTCGGCACTACCCCCAACCACTTACGCGCAGCCTTCAGCGCTGACGGTTCAGCAAGTGATAGACCTCATCATCAAAACCGTACCAGGAGCGCCTTTCAAGGATACGGTCGATACCATCAAGTCCGGCGACAAAGACCAACTCGTTACGGGTATTGTCACCACCATGTTTGCCACGGCAGAAACTATTGAAAAAGCCGCTGCCCTCAACGCAAATTTTATCATAGCCCACGAACCAACCTTTTACAACCACAAGGATGAAACCAACTGGTTGGAAAAAGACGAAGTATACCAATACAAGTCTGCATTGCTGAACAAATACAAGATTGCGGTATGGCGATTCCACGATTACATGCATACGCACAGACCCGATGGCGTTTACATGGGCCTGCTCGACAAACTGGACTGGCAAAAAATGGCCGATGCACAAAAGCCGGCGAATATCAAACTGGCATCTACCACACTGGTTGACGTAATCAGTCATGTGAAAACAAAACTGGGTATCGCCCACCTCCGTTTTATCGGCGAAAAAAATCAAAAGATTGAGAAGGTTCTTTTAATACCCGGTGCAGCCGGCGGCAAATATCAAATCTCCCTGGCCGCCGCGGAAAAGCCGGACCTGCTGATCGTAGGTGAACTTTCTGAATGGGAAACAATGGAGTATGTCCGCGATCTGAGATCAAGCGGATCAAAAACGGCGCTGATAATTCTCGGACATATATCAAGCGAACAGGCAGGCATGGAATGGCTGGTAAATTGGCTCGCACCAAAAGTAAACGGTATAAAAGTGACCTATATCCCCAATACAATTCCCTTTGACTGGGAATAACTCACCATCATTCCGATTGAGCATAACTTGCGCTGGCTTTTGAGATCAGTTCAACTGTATTCCTGGCATTGAATTTTTCCTTAAGATGTTTTTTATGAGTGATAACCGTAGTCTCACTGATAAAAAGTTCGCGTGCAATTTCTTTCGCGCACATCCCTTTTATAAGTAATTCAAAAACGTCCTTTTCACGTCTTGTAAGACAAACATCTTTTTCTTTTGATTGCAAACACGCAATTTTCTCCGACAAATCTTTTTCAGTTCCTGTCCCGGCAGATATCGTTCCTTTTACCAGTTCGTTGAAGTTCTGAAAAAGAAAATGTACAAAATTCAGCAGCTGCCCGCTTTGCTCCTCCAGACTTTCGACCTGCTGCTCCAATTTTCTCAGATGGTCGCTGTTGTTTGCCTGGTTATAGTAAGTCTGATAATCATATTTGGGTACAAATCCATCATACTGATCATGTCTGAGACGGCTGAGGTCAACCGTCATTCTTGCACAGGTCTTTTGTGGAAATTCACAATTAAGATGAGACTTTGATTCCGTGTTTTGTTCAAACATAGTGATTCAGTTTACAATGATGAGGTATTAAGGTTGTAACTGATCAGAGCCCGAATTTGAGTCATTCAAGGTAGAGAAATTTGTCCTAACCACACGCATATTTTTAAAAAATCCACATAAATGAGGATACCGGTTTGTGGTATGCCGCTCAATACCAGTCTGTATTGCAGCATATAAATCATTAAAAATGAGGATTGACTTGGGCTTCTCATCAACCTACATTTGAAAATCTAAAAGTTCAACTGGGTATTCACCCCACTGAGCAGATATTTCCTGATAAAAGATGTTTGATGAGCAGAAAAAGCCTAAACAGCAATGTTCCCATAGTTGAGAAAAGCCACGCCAGGATACAGGCGTCAGAAAAAGATCGGAAGGAGCAGGCAGAAGTTATCAGGAGACTGACTATCCAGAATGTGAAAATGCTGAAACAGGTAGCGGCCCTGAAAGAGCAAGCCACCAGTGAGAAAAATAAATCAGCCCAACAACAAATTGAAATAGATCTGATGAAACACCGCAACACAAATCTTTCGGAAGCACTGGGCAGCTGCCATATCTGTTGGGGCGACGACAATGAATGCCCGAATTGCAAAGGAAAAGGAATCGCAGGTTGGCAGGCTGTTAACAAAAGATATTTCAACATCTATATTCTTCCCTGCCTTGAGGTGATGTATGAATTCAACAATTCAAAAAAATGATCGAACAGGCTATCATACTATTAAGAGACGAACTGGAATCGTACATCAATCACCATGATGCATCAGTCAACGTGATTGTAGACAATATCGGTCTGCTCGAAACGCCGAGAGGTGATTCGCTCACCAATAACATTGTGCTGACGCTGGTAAACATTGAGGAAGAGAGTGCACTCAAAAATCAGCCAGCCACGCGCCGGCCCTATGTAAATCATGCCGTGTACAGAAACCCGCCGGTATTTCTAAATCTCTATGTTTTATTTACCTGTAATTATTCAGGCAACGATTATCGACTGGCGCTGAGAAGACTTTCTTATATCATCCGATTCGTACAATCGAAAACCGCTTTCTCTACAGCATCCTCACCCACGGGACCGCCAGCCGATGTGTCAGAGCCAGGTATTACTGAACTGCGATTTACACTCGAACTGTTTACACTGACATTCGAACAGATAAATCATCTCTGGGGTTCACTGGGTGGAAGACAGATGCCGTTTGCCATGTACAAACTCAGACTCGTGGCGGTAACCGAAAATGCTGACCTGAGAGAAGTGCCACTGATTGAAGAAATAGAAACCCATACCCATGTAATCTAGAACAACCATGAAATTCATTTATAAAACTCTTTTGAAACAAAATATTCTTCACGAATATTTTCTAACCAGGCCAGACGGTTCTTCCGTATTCGAACTTCCTCAGCAAAACGACCGGCTGAATTTCCTGGCTGCTGAATACTCACTGGACAAAGAATCTATTAACGCCGATCTCCGTTTTATTTTTCCTCCATCTGAAGAGAAGTCCTTTGAGAACGCCGGATTGAAAATTATTCCTTCCTATTCCGGCTTTCGCATAGTCATCCGCGTGTATGAAGAAACACTGGCAGATCAGACAAAAGTATTCCGGCCTGCGTTTACCCTCCCACCTGATCTAAACATCACTGTTCTTGCCGTGAAAATCGGAAACTCACCGGAACTCTACACAAACGGAAAGTTGAGAAAACCTTTCAACTCTGCATATTTATTTGGTAACAATGGCGAAGCAGGAACCAAACAATTTCCCTACTTGTCCGCGACAATCCCTGCCGTGGATCCCCTGCGGACCTACGATGAAGGTGAACTGACCAGCGACGGTGCCACCGTTTCGGAATTTTTTATAGACGCCGGGGTGGGCAATTGGCGCGCCATAGACGGAACAGATTTTGCCGGCGAAAAAGATCGCAACCTTTTGCCCGCCCGCTTTACTTATTTTCTTCCTGCATCCCCCATTCTTTCACAGTTGAAAATTGAATTAAAAGACGCCGACGGAAACATTTTGCGCACAACAGAAGCCGAAAATTCTGAGCTCGCGGCGAGAAAAGTATCACTCGACTTCACAGGAATCGTTGATGATGCGCAGACATATCAGCTTGTGGCCACAGGAGACAATGGTTTTCAGGATTTTTATCTCCTTCATTTCAATACCACGCTGATGAATGAGCATCCGTGGGCAGTGTTCCGTTTCAAGACCCATCCTTCGCAAACAACATACAGATTGATAGATGACGAAGGCCTGATCATCCGTCGCCAGTCGCCCGACGGCTCCTGGCTGCCCGAACCAAATTTTGAAGTTCCCTTCAAGAGCCGTTTTGTCTACTGGCGCTTTCTCAACTCAAGATCTAAAGAACTCAATCTAACCGCCGAACTCGGAAACTATTTTACAAAAGAAGGAGCAGCATTGGTTACAAAGCTTGCGAGACCGCTATCGCGTGATTATTTCTTTCTCAAAAAACAAAATCCGACCGACGAATTATATGTTCCCAATCCAACCAGTTATGAACTGAAGTCGGATGAAAAAGGGAGAACGGTATATGAAATCCGTGTACCTGAATCGGAGCTTTTTCCGGTTGTAGTCTAAAACAAAAAAAATCAATTTATAAAAACCGAAGTATATGCAAGAATACAAAACACCGGGAGTCTATATCGAGGAGATTCCAAAACTTCCACCTTCTGTTGCTTCCGTGGAAACAGCCATTCCGGCCTTTATCGGATATACCGAAAAAGCGCAATGGAAGGAGGAGGGGGATCTTAAACTGAAACCGCGGAGAATTACTTCCCTGCTGGAATATGAGCAATACTTCGGCAAGCCGGATCCCGAGAAAGAAAGTATTTCGGTAACCATCAAAACAAGTCCGGCGCTTGAGGTAAATGTCAAGATTGATGAAACCAAGCGTTCGAAATTTCTGATGCATTATTGCCTACAGATGTTTTTTGCAAACGGAGGCGGACCCTGCTGGATCATTTCGGTGGAAGACTACACAACCGGTGGCGGTATCATCAGCAGCGCAAGTCTCAAAGGCGGATTAGACGAGGCCGAGAAGATCAATGAGATCACCTTGCTGCTATTCCCCGATGCTATTAACCTCACCGCCGCTACAGATTATTATGATCTGTATGATACGGCAATTGATCAGTGCAGACTACTGCAGGATCGTTTCACCGTTATGGATGTTTACCACAGCGCTGAGAATGGCGACAACTGGCGCGAAGACATTGCCCTTTTCCGAAATACGCTCGCGGGCACGACCGACGGTCTGAAGTACGCCGCAGCCTATTTTCCCAGGATATATACCGGCGTTGACTACGTCACCGGATCAGATGAAACGGTAAAGATCACAGGCTTTGCAGAGGCGCAGGATATGGCGACCTTAAAAACGGTCAACAATGCCTACTATTTTCTTGCGAAGAATGCGATCAGCACCGCACAAATGTTGCTGCCACCATCATCGGCAGTGGTTGGCATCTACGCACTCGTAGACCGCCAGAAAGGAGTTTGGAAAGCACCGGCAAATGTCAATATAGACAATGCCATCCGCCCGGAAATTCTCATAACAAACCGCGATCAGGAAAGTCTCAATGTAGATGTGCAGGCAGGGAAATCGATCAATGTGATCAGAAAATTCGAAGGTGCCGGTCCTGCCCTGGTATGGGGTGCACGAACGCTCGCAGGCAACGACAACGAATGGAGATATATAAACGTCCGCAGATTTTTCATCATGGTTGAAGAGTCAGTAAAAAATGCAAGCGAACAGTTTGTATTTGAATCAAACGACCGGAATACCTGGATAAGGGTAAAAGGCATGATCGACAACTATCTCACGCAACTCTGGCGCGCCGGTGCTTTGATGGGTACAACAGAAAGAGAAGCATTTTTTGTGCATGTGGGAATTGGCGAAACGATGACCGAACAGGATATCCTGGAAGGCAGGATGATCATAGAAATTGGTCTGGCAGCTGTAAGGCCTGCCGAATTCATCATACTCAGGTTCATGCACAAAATGATGGCAGACTCCTGATAAATCTTATTCACCTAAAAAACTATTTCCATGCAAGATCGATACAGACAGCAGCCGCCAAAAGACAATCCCCCAAAAAAGGATGATTGCGGATGCGATGAAAATGATACCAATACCCAAAAGTACATCAACACCGAAAGAGCACTTCTATGTGATGAACTGACCGTAGCATCAGGAGAAGTGAATCAGTGGGAAGAAAATTATTTCGGGCTGAAAGAATTGAAGAAAAGACGAAAATGTCTTTTTGTGTGGACCGAGAAAAACTACCAGGTATTCCGCAATCTTCAGATTACCACCGGAACATCCCTCATACAGTTCAACGAATCAATCAAAGAATCCACCACAGGTTATATAAAATCGAACAAAACCCTGTCGGATGCCCTGAAAGATGTGCTGAAGAAAATCAAGGAGGTGAAAACCAAAGTCTACGAATTGAGAGACGCTGCCGACGATCTCAAACACTGTACAGACGAAGGCTGTAATTGCACACAATGGGGCATCATCACGGGCGATTGGAACAACTGCAAACCCGACAATAATCGTGATCAGCCAAAACGTCCACCGGAATGCGAAGGTGCGGGTGACAAATTTGACGATCTCTTCTGCATTCCAAAAGCGCTGGCGGGCGACATTGATTCGGTGTTCAAAGCGGCGGCGGATGTGATCGGCATCCAGGTTTTCTCAAACATCGGCACCCTGGAGGCACTTCAGCGCACATTGTACGACAATGCAAAGGCATTCGATAAACACTTGCAGGATACGATGAAGAAGGGACAGGAAGAACTTAAAAAATCACAGGAAGATTTTGTAAAGACGGTTCAGGACTTCTCCAAATCCAAAGCACTGGTCTATGGCAAACGCAGTTATTTCCATGGCGTTTTCGAAACTGTATCGTTTTTCTGTTGCCCCAAATGCGGATGCATCGAAAAGGATCATAAATGCGAGGAAAGACTGAAAAAATGCAAGGAGAAAATCTGTGATATCTGCGACCAGGTAAAAGATACTTTTTGCGACTGTTCAGAAGAACAGACGCAGGCGTCCTGAATGAAATTACAAATGCAAAAAAAGAAATAATATGAAAGCAACAAAATATGTTGAACTCGGCACAGATTGGCAAACAGACTCCGCCATCGAATGCTGCACAAAAGATCCCGCCGATACACCGCAGAGTTGCGACTGCTGTTACGATGGCTGGGTAATTGAACTGAAAAAAGTAAAACTCGACTATACCAGGGCCAAGGAAAAGGCAAATCAGTTGAGCGACCATTACAGGTTTGTTTCTACACAGAGGGACAAACTCAAAGCCTGGCTCGACGATCTGGTCAAAGCCGACCAGCTTGCGAGAGCAGTTTGTGACCAACTGGAGATCACCAGTTCACACAGTTCAAAAATCTGTACCAACTCGGGCAAATCAGTGGAGTCTATCGAAATCCTGTTTTGCATGGTACGTGACATTTTCGAGCAGGCTGATTACCTGCTCACCGTATACAATCAGATCGACAACTGCATCAGATGTCTGAACAGTCCGGACTTGCCGGAGAACAGCGGAATCAGGAAATGCCTCAAACTTTACCTTGAAAAACTGGAGGCGGTCATCAAAACACGAAACGAATTGCTGAAGGCCATGATTGCGGCTATAAAAATCGCAAACATTCTGCACGAAGAAATTTGCTCGGACTACGGACTCGTAAAAATCATCGAAGAATGGCAGGTCATCCTCAATTGCGACGAGAAATGTGGTGGAGATCCAACGCCCTGCGATCCTTGCAAGGACCAGGCTGAAAACAATGAAACTGCAGTGGCTGAATGCAAACTGATACCAATACTCACCCTGCCGGTATGCAACGATCCATACTACGCGTGGGTGAAAACAAAGTATGATCAGGATGTGGCCGAAGCAAATGATCTCGGCGCACAGCTGGTTGCAGCAAATAAAATAAAAGAATCATTAGCAGCCTGTCAGTCCAGCCTGATCGCAGCAATAAAAGAAGTAAACCCAAAAGAACTCTGTAAATAATCTCCAAAAAACAATTCATCATGCCAGACAATTTTAAATACCCGCTTTCGAAATTTCATTTTGAAGTCAACTGGGGTGGAACGAGAATGGGGTTTACAGAAGTTACGGGTCTTGACTTTGAGACGGAAGTGATAGAATACCGCGAAGGCAACAGTCCCGTCTACAGCAAAAGTGCTCAGCCAGGGTTAACAAAATACAGCCACGTAACCCTTAAAAGAGGTACCATACTGGAAGACTTTGAATTTTTCAAGTTGTGGAGAGAGACTGCTAAGTTTCAGGAAAGCAACAAGATCAAAAAAGTTTTCCGCCGCGATGTTACCATCAAGTTGCTGAATGAAGAGCACCAGCCAATCATCTCCTGGACCCTACTCAATGCCTGGCCCACAAAAATCCAATCCACAGACCTCAAGGCCGATGGCAATGAGGTGGCAATCGAAACGATGGAACTGGTGCACGAAGGTTTGAAAATAGTGGAAGCAAAATAGTTTTATGGCAGACAGCAATATTGAATCCTTTTATCAAACCGTCAATTTTCATTTTAAAGTGGACTTCAACTTTTCGCCAAGAGATGGAATTGACGTGCGTTTTCAGTCGGTGGCCGGTCTCGATGTGACCATGGAAACAGAAAGCATAAAGGAGGCAGGTGAAAATCGTTTTGCACATGAGCTGCCGGTGAGAATCAAAGCCACACCACTCACGCTGAAAAGAGGCCTCTTGAAGCCTTCTGATTCAAAGCTCACCGACTGGTTGAAAAATGTTTTCAGGGGAGAAAGAATAAAGCCAATCTCAACCGTAAACATTGCATTACTCGGTGAAGATCATCAGCCGCTGGTGTACTGGACCATCAATAATGTCTGGCCGCGCAGCTGGAAAGTGGGAGAGTTGAACGCAGAGAAAGGAGAAGTACTGATTGAAACACTTGAACTGAATTACAACCGAATCATTTTAAGCAAGTCATAATATGCCCATAGAAATAAGAGAGCTGGTGATAAAGGCGACCATTGCGCAAAACAGTACCGCCTCGGCCCAGACAAGCGCGACCACATTTTCTGCCAATGCCGCCGGAGGCAACGAGCAGGTGATTGCCACCTGCGTTGAAAAAGTATTGGAAATAATCAAGTCAAAAATGCAGCGCTGATGGAAATGGTCAAATTTGAAATAAAATCCTTTTCAGACAATGAGTTCAAGAAAGATGGCGGAAAAAAAGATTTCCGGATACCCATCAATCCAGAGTCTTTTACCAGGAATCTGAAGGTTGAACGCGACACCACCAAAGGACATGGAAACCACCAGACAAATTCGAAATTCGTTGGCACGGCACCTGAAGAACTTAAAATAGAATTCATACTGGACGGCACCGGTCTTTTAGAGGGATACCCCGAATCGATGCGCGATGAGCCGGTAAAGGATCAGCTGAAAAGGCTGATCGAATGCGTATATGACTACGACGGCAAAATTCATTCTCCGCGCTACCTTAAAATTCTTTATGGGTCTGAACTGAAATTCGATTGTGTACTCACAAGTCTGGACATCAATCATACGCTGTTCAATCCCGACGGTTCGCCGCTTCGGGCGCGGATTACGGGTACGTTTCTACAATATGTGGCCCCTGAAGCAAGGGCAAAAAAAGAACGCAACAGTTCACCAGACCTCACACACCAGCGTCTTGTGAAAGCGGGTGACAGGCTTGATCTCCTGACTTTTCAGATTTATGACAGTCCCGCGTACCTCTTGCAGGTGGCTCTGAAAAACGGGCTCACAAATCTGCGGAGAATCAGCCCCGGACAGCAAATATTCTTTCATCCATTTGATAAAACCGAACCCTGATGAAAGAAGTCAGCCTTACAAATACATCCGTGCATGATGTGAGCAGCTTCGATATTCTGATCGAAGACAAGGCCATCGATCCGGCCGTACAGGTGCTCTCTGTTTCTGTGACCAATGAAGTAAACCGGATACCAGTTGCGCGAATTTCCATGCGTGATGGCGAAGCTTCCAAACGAACATTTGCTGTCAGTAGCACAAATGATTTTGTTCCCGGCAAAAAAATAAAAATCAAAGTTGGGAGAGATGGAAAAAATACCCAGGTTTTTAATGGCATCATCACCCGGCAGAGTATAAAAGTAAGAAACAACGGACAGAGCGAACTGCAGATCGAGTGTTATGATGAATCGGTAAAAATGACAATCGGCAGACACAGCCGGTATTTTGAAAACCTGAAAGACAACGAAGTCTTTGATGAGCTTGTAAGAAAATACAAAGGCCTCAAATCTGAATCCGCCGTCACCAGGTTGAAACATCGCGAGTTGGTTCAACACCATTTGTCAGACTGGGATTTTTTACTGCTCCGTGCAGAAGCAAATGGGATGATAGTAATCGTAAATGAGGGTCTGATAAAGATTCTTCGTCCGGATACCGCTGCCAGGCCCGCTTTTCAGGCTACCTACGGTTCGTCGGTGATCGAACTGGATGCCGAAATGGACGCGAGATACCAATGGAAAAAAAGTAGATGCCAGCTCATGGGATTTTTCGAATCAACAATTGTTCAACGCCAATGCATCGGGCACAACCGTGACTGAACTCGGAAATCTGGCCGGTGCAGACCTTTCAAAGATCGTGGCGCCGGACAATTTCAATCTCCACCACAGCGGTCATCTTTTGCAACAGGAACTGCAGGATTGGGCGGATGCTACCATGATGCGCAGTCGTCTCGGAAAAATAAGGGGTCGCGCGAAATTCTTTGGGGTTTCAGAAATCAAAGCCGGCGATGTAATGCAGCTCGATGGACTGGGAGATCGGTTTAAAGGAAAAGCATTTGTCAGTTCTGTTCGCCACGACATGGGCAATGGCATGTGGGACACGCATATTCAGTTTGGGCTTCAAACCGATTGCTATGCCAGGCAATACCCGGATATAGATGATTGCAGTGCGGCCGGCCTGACCGGAGGAATACACGGATTGCAAATCGGAAAAGTGGTGCAGATTGGTGATGACCCCGAAGGGCAGGACAGAATACTGGTGCGGATTCCGGTGATCGACGCCAATGCACGCGGTATCTGGATGAGAATGTCGAGTCTTGATGCTGGCGCAGATCGTGGCGCTTTCTTCCGACCCGAAATAGACGACGAAGTGATTGTGGGATTTATCAATGATGATCCGCGGGATGCGATCGTGCTTGGAATGCTGCACAGCAGCGCAAAACCAGCACCGCTCAAAGGCGAAGATGCAAACAACGAGAAAGGATTTACGACAAGGAGTAAGATGCACATTCATTTCAATGACGATACAAAGACCATTACCATCGATACCCCTGCCGGCAACAGCATCATCCTGGATGAAAGCGGTAAATCCATTACCATAAAAGATCAGAACAGCAACTCTATCACGATGGATTCAACAGGCATAAAACTCGACAGTCTTAAAAATATTGACATCAGTGCAGGTGTAAACCTTTCGCTGAAAGCGGGTGCATCACTCCAGATCGGCGGCGTTTCGATTTCAGTAAAAGCGGATGGAGTGGTGGCAATGGAAGGAGCATCCGCCAAGCTTGCCGGGCAGGGTGCAACAGTAATAACAGGAGGAACGGTCAGCATAAATTAAAAATATTATGGCATCAGCTGCAAGACTTGGCGATATGCATACCTGCCCAATGGTCAACCCTGGACCGGTCCCGCATGTGGGCGGACCCATTGTCGGTCCCGGTGCACCCAATGTGTTTATCGGCAGTCAACCTGCAGCGAAAGTGGGCGACCTGCTGGTCTGTACCGGTCCCCCGGACAGCATAGTCAAAGGGTCTTCCACTGTTTTTATCAGTGGAATGCCGGCAGCAAGGCAGGGGGACAACACTGCACACGGAGGTATCATTGTACAAGGACTTCCCACCGTACAAATTGGTGGATAAAAGAACAAGCATGGAAAAATTCAATTCATTTCTTGGAACCGGCTGGGCATTTCCGCCTTCATTCAACATCGAGACCAGGACCGTTGAAATGGTGAGCGAAGAAGAAGACATCAAAGAGAGCCTTAATATTCTGTTGTCCACCAGCCTGGGAGAAAGAGTGATGCAGCCAAAGTATGGATGCAATCTCAATGACTATCTCTTTGAACCACTCAACAGTTCGGTCATCGGTTATATACGCGACCTGGTAGAACATGCCATTCTGTTTTATGAACCAAGAATTCTGGCCAGCAAAATTGAAGTGACCGCTCAGGACTCACTGGATATCATT
The DNA here is from genome assembly GCA_014379785.1 of Chitinophagaceae bacterium. Taxonomy (GTDB): domain Bacteria; phylum Bacteroidota; class Bacteroidia; order Chitinophagales; family Chitinophagaceae; genus JACMLD01. Next base: position 2,081 of record JACMLD010000258.1, on the reverse strand, counting down.
GAAGGAAGATTTACTATAAGCGTAGAGTATACCATTCCTGAAACAAATTCCAGATTTAATTATGTATTTGATTATTACAAAAACGAGGCGTTGACGGTATCATAGCCATCTGCCATTTACAATATGTTCAATTGCAGCAACCTTTTACATCCTTTTCAACATGATCCCGGTACCAGTCAGCGGCAAAGGATCATTGATGAATTATTGTCCGACTCCGTCAAAATCGATGGCAGGTCGATGGCTGACATCCTCAATTATTTTGTAAAAATTTCCGAAGGAATAAATTACTACGATTCGAATCTTTCACCCACCTCATGGAAACCTTTTTTCTCCGACAGCATCCCATTTATGCTTGCGGCCATCAGCAAGGATGATTCGCAGAAGCTGAAGCAAAAATTCGAACTGTACCGTTTTCTTTTTGAGAAAAGTCCATCCACTGCGGGCCTGCAGCTCATGATATTCTTTCTCTATCACAGCCTCATCAATCCGGTGAGAAAATGGTATGGGATTGTGGCAGACACGGACCTCCCGTTACGCAATGCGATGGAGCAGATCATTCGAAATGGGCTGGCATCGCGACTAAAAGATTTTATCGGATTCAGCAATGCAGCGGCATCTCTTTTCGGAACAAAACGAATCGATTTTATGAAGTTTGTCAATTCCGAAACCAACGATGTCTGGAACTTATCACTTACCGATGTTTATACGGTGACGGTTCCGCAGTTCCACGAAAACTTGCATGTCTGCGATAAGATCCGGGAACTGTACCGGAACATTGCCGGATTATTCCCGGTATTCATGGAGTCCATAAAATTATTCGCAGGTCCGGCGGCGGACAGCATACAACCCAGTCTGCTGCCACTGCAGGAAGACCTCAGGCAGGAACACGCTCCACACCTTTCATTGATATACTCTTTCATCAGCCTGTTTCAAAAACTACAGGGTGAACTCAATAAAAAAACCAGGGAACATCTCAAATTCTTCTACACAGAAGTTTTGAGGATCAAACCGGCTGCCGCCAGAGCAGACAAAGCCCATATTGTTTTTGAAGTTCAGAAAATATTGAAGGACCAATACCAGAAATATCTCCTTGAAAAAGGGATTGCACTCAACGGTGGACGCGACAAAAAAAATGCAGACATCGTATTCGCCACCGACGAAGACATTGTTGTCAATGAAGCCACGGTAGCCGATATCAGAACACTCTGCCTTAACTACCAGACCGTGCACAATGAACTGAATCTGGAAGGTCTGTACATCGCCCCGTCCGCAAACAAAGCCGATGGCATCGAAAAGGACTTTATAGACGGAGAACCCGTAAACTGGTTTACCCTCGGCAATAAATACAGCAAATGGATCTCACCGCTCACAAAGACTCCTCAGAAGCATCCACCCGCAAGGACTGGTTTTATACTTGGCTCTCCCGTGCTTTTTCTTTCAGGCGGACACCGGAAGATCGACCTGATAATCGATTGTGTGCAGGAAGATTTTTGCGGTATCGCAAATGGTGCGTCCCTGTTTAATGAAGTAAGAGACGCACTGTTTGATATCGCGACCATGAAGATCATTGCCTGGATACCACTCAGTCAGGAAATTTTCCGCAAAGCGGTATCCGAAGGTTTTTCAGCAGCATCCGTCGCTGTCATAAAGGACCGATGGATGAAAAAAATGTTGGCTAACCCATGCACCGGTGAGCCACGGTATCATGACGAATTGGTTATAAAACACAAGGATTGGGAAGATTTTCTAAACCTTCCGGGCAACCTTGCGCTGAAGACGGAGGTCGCCAAATTACCTCTTCTCTTCAAAAAAATATATCCCTTTAAGATAAGCCTGAGTGGTGAAAAGGAATGGATAACGCCGACTGCGGTTACCAATCTCCAGCTGATACCCACACCAGGCGGGCACTTCAATTTTCTGATTTCCTTTGAACTCGGTGCGGATTTGCCGGCCGTGACCTTTTACAACAAAGAGATTCTGAAGGAAGATTTCCAGACAGAGCTGCCATTGATGAAAGTGGAGCTCGACGATACCATCAAAATTAATGTGGATGTGGAAGGCGAAACTGAATGCTGTCTTGA
>JACMLD010000257.1 GCA_014379785.1 Chitinophagaceae bacterium | reverse complement strand
GAGCACATCGATACTGGTTCCATTTGGAATCTGAGTTTTTATGCCAGCAGTTGTATCGGGTCGGTCGAAAAGACGCATATCTGATTTTAATTGCTCTGTGGTGATGGGTTGTGCTGTCGATCTTACAGCATTGGTTGCAATAAATCCTCGTCTTCCATCAGGCAATACAATTTTATACCAGGTGCCTGTTGCTGCAATGGGTGTTATGATTGTATTCGTTTCCGGTAGCAGGATTGTTTGCGATGTTTTGTCCGGGGCGCTATAAATCTTAGCCTTGTTTGCTGTTTTTAGCAATGCTGATGAAGTGCCATCCGCCTGAATTTTGTCGGCTACAGGTCTTGTGCGATCGATAAATGGAAGCGGGTCGATGGCTCCGGATGAATAGATGCCGAAATGCAAGTGAGGAGCGGTGGTTCTGGCATTGCCGGTATTGCCTAACAGTCCAATGGTATCTCCGAGTCTGATCTGCTGGCCCTCACTGACCAGTTGGGAATCGAGGTGCGCATAGTAGAGTGTGTAGCTCTTTTTTGACGGACGGAGAAAGATAACTTTTCCTCCCAGTCGGTTTTCCGAAACGGAGCTAATGATGCCATCGGCGGCGGCAAGGAGTGGTGTTTTTCTCGCACCGAAGATATCTATGCCCTCATGGCTCCTTGCGCCGGCATCTCTTGCATCGCCCCAGAAGCTTCCAATTTTTGGGTTTGCGGAATTGGCGACGGGAAAGCCGAGAGAGGGACCAGTAGAAATAGAAAGGGTATACGACCCACTCTCCAGGAGTTGAGGTTGTATCCGCAATAAAAAATCGCTGTCTTTTTCAACCTCGTATTGAATCTTATGGTTGAGTGTATCCGCTGAACTGAGTAACCTGGGTTCCTTGCCTTCTGCGGGCTGGAGCAAATCAACGAAGACGCGGAAGGCATTGGCAGGGCGGGGTGAAATTTCAATGAGCAGCAGATCACCACGCCGTGCCGAAAACCGAAGTCCTGCTGCGCGGGCAGCTCCGGATTCAAAATATCCTGCCTCACTGTAAGGCAGTTTGACAGACAACGGGTTGGCGAGAGCCATTGCTGAAGCGTTTATCCAGGATTTTCCCAGCGCAGTCTCATCCAGATTCGCACGTGAAAGTTTATCGGCATAATCCTGATGAGGCGAGCGTGAACCAAATAATTTTCTCTGGGAACCGGTACAGGATATAAAAAAAAGAATGAACAGCCAGCCAGCCTGGATGATATTTCGACTCTTAAAAATGGTTTGCATATAATTTCTGTTAGAAACAGGTACGGGATTTTCATGCCAGTAGCCGGGGCACAGAGATTGCAGAATACGCTAAAATAAACGGTCATGGAAAAACGCATTATTGGAATTGTCCTCACATTACTGGGTGTTGCCGGCCTGATACTTGCCGGTGTCAACTTTCTTAATGGTGGCAGTAACACATACAATGTGAAATCTATCACTACCTATGGAATCCTCGGACTGATTTTTTTCCTTTCAGGTATTGCTCTTATCCGTAACACAAGAGATAAGGCAACCTAGTGGGGATGGTTGTTGAGCAAAAAGTCCCGCTGGTTTTTCCGGCGGGTTTTTGATTTTGTTCATCCCAGAAATTCAATACAAAAGTTTATGAACCCTGCAGCGCCCGGACTGAAGAAAAAGAAAGCAGCAATTCCAGATACTGAAAGCCAGGAAAGATATCGACAGCTCTTTGAGCAAAATCCGATGATCATGTATGTGATTGATCTGGATACACTCTCGCTGCTCGAAGCCAATCAAAAAGCAGTCAGACAATACGGATATTCAAAGACTGAGCTTCTGAAGATGTCTGTCCTCCAGATACGCGAAACGGGCGAACAGGAAAAACTGGTAAAATATCTTGCCGAAGTCAAAGCGGGAAAGAACCCATCGGCCGGAATCTGGCATCACAAATCGAAGACCGGCAAAAAATTTCTGCTGGAAATTTCTTATTTGAGGCTTGACTACGACGGCCATGACGCAATAATAGCCATGGCTCAGGATGTCACGGAGCGTGTAAGGGTTGAAGAGCAACAGAAAACAGAGAACAGGTTAAAGCAAAACCAGGTGACAGAAGCTGTTATTGCAGCGCAGGAAAAAGAACGAGCGCTTATCGGTCGCGAGCTGCACGACAATATCAACCAGGTTCTTGGCGCAACGCGACTTTATATAGATGTGGCGATGAGGGACGAAGAGAAGCGGGATGAATTACTAAAAAAATCTTCTGCAAATTTGCTTACAGCGATGGAGGAGATCAGGAAACTATCCAGGACACTGGTAGGGCCACCCATTACACATATCGGCCTGCACGATTCAATCGAAGGACTGATCGATGACATCAACCAGGCGTCCCGGTTAAATATCCGTCTCACCATGCACGATTTTCCGGAAAATGATTTTGATGAAAAGTTTAACGTAAACCTTTTCAGGATTATCCAGGAACAGCTGATAAATATTGTGAAGCATGCTGACGCGAGAAACGTGCAGATATTTTTGAGCCGAAACAATTCAGAAATAAAATTGATGGTTATCGACGATGGAAGAGGATTTGATCACAAAAAGCCCAGAAAAGGGATAGGCATCATAAACATGTCCAGCAGAGTGGACTTATACAATGGTCGCATGAATATTATTTCCTCGCCGGATGAAGGCTGTCAGTTAATGATCAATATCCCATTTCCCCTTGGTCACTCCCGGTGATTGGAAAGTGAGAAAGTTTCTTCCTGCTCCTTTACAGTCAGAATAGTCATCAATTCCCGGATGTGATCCCTGATTTCCTCCAGGTCACTCGCGGTGGATTCATATTTCAGAGCGACTATAAATTTTTTCATCTCCCGGATCAACAGCTTCCGCAGCGACCCGGCCGTCAACTTCTTGATATCCTGATTCATAAAGATAATGTCTAAATAAGGTTTGCCAAACTTTTCATCTAAATAGCAAATTCTGCGCCTCGACAATATCAGAAACCCCAATTTGGAAAAAATTTTCCAGTTTTGGGAAGGATTTTGATGGTTTTCAGGCCTTCTCCCGTTTAAAATCCAGTTGGCACGTGGTTTGGAAACTATTCAATGGTTTTTCATAGGATATTGGATTTTAAACGGGGCTGGATTTTTATCCTGGCCCTTTTTTTTTGCCTTGCCCGCATGACGGTCATTTCGACTCCCATCGCAAAGCGATGCGGGTGGAGAAATCCCCTGCTATTACTCCGAGTACCGGTGGGGGCCCCCTCGGCTTCGCTCGGGGTGACAGTCGGCACAGCGTTTGCCTTATACTAATCAAATTGGTTAGTATGCAGCAAAGAAAACTTATAGGAATCATCCTAACAGTGATGGGTATCGTCGGAGCCAGTATGACAGCAGTTCCCTATCTCGGCGGAAAACCTTATGGTTACGACGAAGACAATGTAAACACATTTGGGTTTATCAGTACCGCGCTGGTAGTTGCCGGGATTATCCTCCTCATGATTAGCACCAGCGAGACAAAGCGCACCGCGCGCTAATTGTGGACTTATCTACACATCAACGATTTGCTCTTGCATATTTTGTGGATCAACCGTGAAAGAAATCCGAAAACAGCTGATCATTTACCATTATTGAAACAGTCATCATCATTTTGCGATGCCTGAAGGTCCGTCTATTGTCATTCTTAAAGAGGAGATACAGTCTTTTAAACGTAAGAAGATCAAAAAGGCGGGCGGCAACGCGAAAGTCGAGCTGGAGCGGCTCAACAATAAGACCATTCTCGACATAAAGAGTTGGGGGAAACACCTTCTAATTTGTTTCGACAAATTTTATATAAGAATCCATCTTCTGATGTTTGGATCTTATAGAGTCAACGAAAAAAAAGCATCTTCTCCCCGCTTAAGCCTCCAGTTTAGCAAAGGTGAATTGAATTTTTATGCGTGTTCGGTGCAGATAATCGACGGAAACCCGGATGAAGTGTATGATTGGACCGGAGATATCATGAGCCCTTCCTGGAACGATAAGAGCGCCATCAAAAAAATCCGCCAAAATCCTGAAATGCTTGTCTGCGATGCGCTGCTTGATCAGGCAATTTTTGCCGGCTCAGGCAACATCATAAAAAACGAAGTGCTTTTCAGAATCGCTTTACATCCAAAGAGCAAGTTGGGAAAACTTCCCTTGAAATATATCCGTGCAATTGTAAGCGAAACAGTCAATTACAGTTTTGATTTTCTCAACTGGAAAAAAGCTTTTGTTCTGAAAAAACATTGGCTCGCTCATACCAAAAAGTCCTGTCCCAGATGCAAGATTCCTTTGCACAAAGAATATCCTGGTAAAACGAAGAGGCGCAGTTTCTTCTGCAACAATTGTCAAAAACTTTTTGCATAAAAAAATCCCGCTTTTTTTAGAAGCGGGATCACACACGATAAATAGGAATATATATATAGAAATAGTGGCTCAGTATCTTAATAAATACAAACTACATGCCAACCCATTCTACATATTGCGGCGGTATTGTCCACCTACCTCATACAAGGCATGGGTGATCTCGCCAAGTGAACAATACTTCACCGTTTCCATAAGCTGATTGAAGAGATTTTCATTTTTCAGTGCGGCCGCCTTCAGCTCCTCCAGCTTCTTTGCAGATTGATTTTTATTTCTTTCCTTAAACGATTTCAGATTTTGAATCTGTTGCTCCTTTTCCTCAGTTGTGCTTCGGATCACTTCGGTTGGAATGTTTGTGGGACTGCCATTTTTATTCAGAAAGGTGTTCACACCAATCAGTGGCAGCTCGCCGGTGTGTTTCTGCATTTCATACACCATGCTTTCTTCCTGGATTTTGTTTCTCTGGTACATTCTTTCCATGGCACCGAGCACTCCACCGCGTTCTGTGATACGGTCGAATTCCGTCAGTACAGCTTCCTCCACCAGTTCCGTCAGCTCTTCCATTGCAAAACTGCCTTGCATAAAGTTTTCCGTCTTCGCAGATCCGAGTTCCCTTGATATAATGAGCTGGATAGCCATGGCGCGCCTCACACTTTCTTCCGTAGGTGTGGTGATTGCCTCGTCGTAAGCATTTGTATGAAGACTGTTGCAGTTGTCATAGATCGCATACAGGGCCTGGAGGGTCGTGCGGATATCATTAAAGTCGATCTCCTGGGCGTGAAGACTTCTGCCGCTTGTCTGGATATGATATTTTAGTTTTTGGGAACGGTCATTCCCTTTGTATTTAAATTTCATTGCCTTGGCCCAGATTCTTCTGGCGACTCTCCCGATGACGCTGTACTCAGGATCCATTCCATTGGAAAAGAAAAAAGAAAGGTTCGGTGCAAAATCATCGATTGCCATCCCCCGGCTAAGATAATATTCTACGTATGTGAAGCCATTGGCGAGGGTGAATGCGAGTTGGGTGATCGGGTTGGCTCCCGCTTCGGCAATATGATAGCCGCTGATGCTGACGCTATAGAAATTGCGGATTTTTTCAGTGATGAAATACTCCTGCACATCGCCCATGAGCTTCAGCGCAAATTCGGTGGAGAAAATACAGGTGTTTTGTGCCTGATCTTCTTTTAAAATATCTGCCTGAACCGTTCCGCGAACCTGCGCAAGGGCATCTGCTTTCAGTTGCTGATAGGTCTCTCCCGAAATAATTTCGTCACCGCTCAGCCCGAGCAATCTCAGTCCAAGTCCGTTATTGCCTTCGGGCAGGCGTTCAGGTGCGCCCGGGTTATAGTAAACTGGTTTTGGCAGATGCTGAAACTTCTGCCCGATGTATTTATTGACTTCTTCCCATTTATTGTTTTCAGTTATCCAATTTTCGCAGCGCTGGTCGATTGCCGCATTCATAAAAAATGCCAGCAATATTGGAGCTGGACCGTTGATAGTCATGCTCACCGATGTGTTAGCGGCACAGAGGTCAAAGCCGCTGTATAATTTTTTCGCATCGTCCACTGTGGCGATACTCACCCCACTGTTGCCTATTTTCCCGTAGATATCAGGGCGAGGAGCCGGGTCCTCGCCGTAAAGGGTGACGCTGTCAAAAGCGGTGCTCAATCTTTTTGCAGGCTGTTCCACAGATACGTAGTGAAATCTTTTATTCGTCCGCTCAGGTCCGCCTTCGCCCGCAAACATCCTTGTGGGATCTTCTCCCTGCCTCTTCAATTCGAATACCCCCGATGTATACGGAAATTCTCCCGGTACGTTCTCCTGCAGCTGCCACTTTAAGATATCTCCCCAGTCTTTGTACCGGGGCAGGACAACTTTCGGAATCTTCGAACCACTCAGCGACGTGGTCGTCATTGGCTGGCGGATGGTCTTCTCCCGAACCTGGTATTCAAAAAATTCACTCGAATATTTTTTTACGAGCTCCGGCCAGTTTTTTAAAAGCGAGAAATTCTGCTTTTCAAGTTGGTCCTCCATTTCGGTTTTCAGTTTTTCGAGTCCTGAATCTTTGACCTGTTGGATGACTCCATTTATCTGGTAAAGTTTTGTGGCGATGTCTGACTGGTCGCTGGCCCTTTGATCGTATGCGCGGTTGTTTTCGGCAATTTCTGAAAGGTATCGAACGCGTTTCGGGGGAATGATCTGCGTTTTAGTGGTGGTCTCTTTGTGTGCCGGAAGGGCTGTTGTCTTGCCGAGATGGACACCCGTTTTCGATTCTATGGTTTTGACAATTTTGTCGAAAAGCTCGTTGATGCCCGAGTCGTTGAATTGCGCGGCGATTGTTCCGACAATTGGCAGCTCTTCATCTTTTGCCGTGAAGACCTGGTGATTTCTTTTGTACTGCTTTCTGACATCGTGAAGCGCGTCCAATGCCCCTGCTTTGTCAAATTTGTTGATGCAGACCACATCTGCAAAATCGAGCATGTTGATTTTTTCGAGTTGAGATGCTGCTCCGTACTCCGGGGTCATTACATACATACTGACATCGCAAAAGTCGAGTATGCTCGCGTCGCTTTGTCCAACGCCGGCGCTTTCAAGAATGATAAAATCGAATCCCTCCGCTTTGCAGATATCGATTGCTTCCTGCACGGCTCCGCTGAGAGCGGTATTGTCATCTCGCGTCGCCAGGCTGCGCATATAGGCGCGTGTATGTGAAATGGCGTTCATGCGGATTCTGTCACCCAGCAGTGCGCCACCCGTCTTTTTCTTTGAGGGGTCAACGGAAATGACCGCGATTGTCCGGTCTTCAAAGTTTGAAAGGAATCTCCTGACAATTTCGTCTGTCACAGAAGATTTGCCCGCTCCGCCTGTGCCCGTAATACCTAAAACCGGAATACTGGACCGGGGGTTGGACAAAGGATCGGTCTCAGGGTTGGACCGGGGGTCAGACCCGGGGTTGGACAAAGCCCTGGACCCAGTACCAGTCCCGTTTATTAACTCTTTCTTATCTTGATTTTTGGACCGGGGGTTGGTCCCGGTATTGGTCGCGTTTTCCGGTGCGTATATTCCTGTCCTGTTTTCGGCATTTGTGATCAGCCGCGCGATTTTTCTCACATCTTTTTTCTCGCCGAGGGTCATCGCTTTTTTGTATTCCCCGTTTCCATTCACGCTGAAATCGCACCTTTTGATGACATCTTCAATCATTCCTTCAAGACCCAATCTTCTTCCATCATCGGGAGAATAAATCTGTGTGATACCATATTTATGGAGTTCAGAAATTTCCTGGGGGAGTATTGTGCCGCCACCGCCGCCAAATATTTTGATATGTCCGCATCCGTTGTCGTCAAGCAGATCCTTCATGTACTTGAAGAATTCGACATTCCCGCCCTGGTAACTGGTGATCGCAATTCCCTGGACGTCTTCCTCTATCGCGCATTCCACAATTTCAAGAACGCTGCGGTTATGACCCAGGTGAATGATCTCTGCACCTTTGCTTTGCATGATCCTGCGCATAATATTGATTGCTGCATCATGGCCGTCGAACAGGCTGGCGGCTGTTACGATCCGGACTTTGTTAACAGGAGAATAAGCCATGCGACAAAAATACAACATTTGTTAACAGTTGTTAGTCGCCCTTCTGCGCGCTTGTTTTAGGTAGAACTAAAATATTTGTCTCAAATGCTACTCACAGTCGGATTACTGTGAAGGCCTAATATCTCAATCACGGTGCATTCAGCCACCTTCCGTGATCCCTCCATGAAATATGCTTTGAGTCCCACATGTATCCTTTCTCTATGAAATTCCCGTCTTTCAGGAATCAGCACCCACATTCTTGCAGTACCTGACGACTCTACAGGTACTCCGGTTTCTGCTATAAGTTCACCATTCGGATCTTCAAACTCTGGCCAAATCATAAAAATACTTGTAACATATGGGCCTTCGAATTCATACCAGAAGTCAGAACGGTACCCCTGACCTGGAATTGACTTCCTGCCACCCTCCTTCTGGTCATAAAAACGGTAAGCAACTCTGAAATCAGCGGGATGCCCCAGTCGAACGTGATATCCATTATGTATGATATTTGTCTGGTCCGGCAACTGAAGGTCGCCGGACGCAGAGGCGGCCACTGTTGATCTTTTATCCTTGAGATAAAAAAAACAGCAGCGGCTTCCGATGATAACAACCAGCCCGATGGCTATATAAACCATTGTCGATGTTTCCATAAACTGTTTTCGGTAAAGCGAAAATAAGGAGCATTGCAGTCCGTCGTTTTATTTAAAAAGTATGTCAGCGAACGACCCTCTCACATCATTTCGTAGCAACGGTCGGCGGGATGGACCTCACCCCTGAGCCACCTTCGTCCGGCGGAAAAATCAAAGTCCCACACCATAAAGAAACCCACCCGGCGGACACAGTGGCGAAGGGATGAGGTCCATCCCGCCGACCAATAAGCAAACAACCGCTGACAAGCCAGTACCAGCCGCTGACAAGTAAGTGTTGCGCGCAGACACAAACTATTCTACTTTTAACTCTTATGGAACAACCCCTCCAACAACCCTCCCTGTTCTCGCTCAAGTGGGAGATCAGAACAATGCTGTACGCTGGCGTACTGCTTCTTACCACAGGACTCGGTGTCCTGGTATATAAAAATATTGACACGATCGGCCACCAGGCCATACTGGCTTTCATCGCATTGTTAGGCATCGGCAGCTACTACTACTGCCTCAAACACAAAACACCCTTTACCACCGAAAAGGCGGAGTCGCCCAACATGGCGTACGACTATATCCTGTTGCTCGGCAGCCTCAGTATGATAACCTTCATTGGCTACCTCCAGTTTCAATACAATGTCTTCGGCAACAGATTTGGCCTCGTCACTTTTATCCCGATGGTCATACTGTTTTTTACCGCATATTATTTTGACCACCTCGGCATTCTAAGTCTCGCCATCACCAACCTGGCCGCATGGGCAGGCATCGCAGCAACACCGCAAACGCTTTTCACTCAAAACGATTTTAGCAGCGGCATCCTCATTCTCACTGCCATAGTCCTCGGAATTCTCCTGATAATAATGGGCATTTTCAGCAGAAAGAAAAACATCAAGGCACACTTCGACTTCACCTACACAAATTTTGGACTCCACCTTCTTTTTGTAGGATGCTTTGCCGCAATGTTTGAATTCGAACCCATTCAACTGCTGGTATTCGCAGCCATCATCGCCATCGGATATTATTTCTTTCTTGAAGCAAAACGAAGAAAATCTTTCTACATTCTCCTCATGACAACGCTGTATTGTTATGTAGCGATATCAGCGGAAGTAATGTATCTCCTGTTCAACTTCCTTCGCGCAGATGTAGGCGGAGTCTATCTCTCATTCATGTACTACATTGTTTCTTCGGTGTTGCTCGTAATCTTTCTCATCAGGATGAATAAAAACCTTAAATCATGATCGCGTACTCACAGGCTGATATGGACAATCAAAAATTGTATAGTCCAAATATCTTTATCCGTATCGGTCTCTTCATACTAACGGTTATCATTACGGGCTTTTCACTCGGATTGTTTTCACTGGTTGTCTTCTCAGCCGATGGCGGCGAAAACGCTTTCGCAGTTACATGCATCTTTTTTGCAATACTCACCTACGTGGCACTTGAAGTGATGGTGACCAGCAAAAAACATTTCAACTCCGGCGTAGACGACGCCCTGATGTGGATGACCGCAATTTTCTTTCTCTCCGGATTGAACATCATGTCCACGTTTTCAATGCTTGCCAATTCGGTTATCTGTTTCCTGCTGGCCATGTTTTTTGCCGCACGCTTCAGAGCAGTCGCCATGTCTGCTGTTGCAGGCATCTCTTTACTCGCCATCTTTTTTTTCACCTATATCAGGATGGGAGAAATGGCGAAACTGACAATGCCCTTTCTAATCCTGATTGCTTCAGCGATATTATACTTCACTGTAACCGCGGCAAAAAAAATCACACTACTAAAATATCATCTCAGCTGCCTGGTGGTTTTGAGAATTCTTTTTCTGATCACCATTTTCATCAGTGGCAATTACTTTATTGTACGGGAAGCTGGCAATGAATTTTTTGATGCGGGACTGATACCCGGACAAGCCATGCCTTTTGGCTGGTTGTTCTGGACATTCACCTATGGGTTTCCGCTGCTATATATCGTTGCCGGCACAATGCGCAAAGACAGACTGCTTCTTCGTGTTGGACTCCTCCTCCTGATCGCAATGGTGCTGACAGTGAGATATTATCATTTCGGACTGCCGATAGAAACTTTTATGGTCCTGGCTGGTGGTGGCCTCATCGCTTTCTGCGTATTTCTCATGCGGTATCTTAAACAACCCCGTCACGGCTTTACTTTCAAAGAGATTGAGGGACAAAAAGACGAAGATGCTCCCCACCTCGAAGCGCTCATCATTGCCGGCACATTTGCCGCGCCCCAGGCGGCATCCCCGGCAACACAGTTTGGAGGAGGAAGCGGCGGTGGCGCTGGTGCGAGCGGAGAGTTTTAGTATCTTGCCTGAATGAAACGATTACTGCTTGCCACTTTTCTATTTTCAGCATTTAACAGCCATGCACAAACACCCGATCCCTGGAAGATAACGGCCGCAAACGTCAACCCGAACGGTTATTATGGAGTGACGGTCGCCAATGGAATGATCGGCATAGTCTCTTCGCCGGAACCATTCAAAGTAAAAGACGTCGTACTCGCCGGGGCCTATGATCTATATGGCCGCGGCAGGGTCAGCAACTTTCTGCGGAGTTTCAACCTGCTCAATATGTACCTGGAAATCGACGGGAAAAGAATCGGCAACAACGATGCGAAGGACATGAAGCAGGAGCTCGATATGCGCCAGGCAAGCTTTACAAGTTCATTCGAATACGCAGGGAAAGCAAAAGTCACCAACACCTATTATTCTCTTCGTCACCTGCCCTTTACTGTTCTGATGGACGTAACAGTCACTGCCACAAAAGACATTACGATTACCGGCGCCAGTGTGATGGAAGCGCCGGATGCATTAAAAGATGTGCAGAATTATTACAACGAGATCGACAGACCGCACGTGGTGATCAGCCTGCTGACAAGCAGTGCGAAAAGTCCGACTGGCAAGCTCCTCATGTGTGCGTCCAATACATTTTTATTCTCTGAACCGCATGGCCAGGAGCCCAGGGTTATACATGAGATGTGGGACAACAATATGCATCTCGTAAAATTTTCAAAAAAGCTAAAAGCGGGTGAGGTTTACCGTTATACCATCGTAGGTTCATCGATCACCTCTGCACACCATGACGATCCTTTGAATGAAGCAGAAAGACTCACCATCTATGCGAAACTCGAAGGACGGGACCGCTTGCTTAAATTTCATGCGGCAGCCTGGGACAAACTCTGGAAAAGCGATATCACCATCGATGGCGATCCGCAAAGTCAGCAGGACGTGCACAGTATGATCTATCACCTGTATTCTTTTGTAAGGGAAGGCACAGCGCTGTCGCCCTCGCCGATGGGACTGAGCGGTCTGGGTTACAATGGCCATGTCTTCTGGGATACTGAACTGTGGATGTATCCCGCATTGCTTGTACTGCATCCGGAACTTGGGAAAAGCATGATGGAGTACAGGTTTCAGCGGCTGGAAGCGGCAAAGAGAAATGCATTTTCGAAAGGATTCAAAGGAGCCATGTTTCCCTGGGAAAGTGCAGAAACTGGCGTAGAAGAAACGCCGGTATGGGCCTTGAGCGGACCTTTCGAACACCATATCACGGGATGTGTTGCGATTGCGGCGTGGAATTATTACTGCGTGACGCAGGACAAAGACTGGCTGCGCGAAAAAGGCTGGCCCATACTTTCTGCCACGGCCGATTTCTGGGCATCGAGGGTGGAAAGAAACGGACCCGGTAAATACGATATAAAAAATGTAGTGGCCGCCGACGAATGGGCTGAGAACGTTGACAACAACGCATTCACAAATGCGGCGGCGAGGGCAAATCTTCAGTACGCTACACAAGCTGCCGCGCTGCTCGGAATAAAAGCAAATCCGGATTGGTCGCTTGTTGCAACCAATATTCCGATCCTTAAATTTCCCGATGGCGTGACGCGTGAACATGCTACCTACAATGGAGAAGGGATAAAACAGGCAGATGTAAACCTGCTTTCCTATCCGCTCAAGGAAGTGTCAAATCCCAAAGATGTGCGGCGCGACCTGGAATACTATGAAACCAGGGTGCCCAACGAAGGTACTCCGGCAATGACCCAGGCTGTATTTACCACCTTGTATGCCAGACTTGGCGACGGTGAAAAGGCTTTTCGCTGGTTTCAGGATGCATATGTGCCAAATCTCAACCCACCATTTCGCGTGATCGCAGAGACAAAAAATGGTACAAATCCTTATTTCTCAACGGGTGCAGGGGGAATTGTACAAAGTTTGCTCATGGGATTCGGTGGTCTGGAAATTACCCCCAAAGGGTTGGTACAGATTCCTTCGGCCATTCCTGCCAGCTGGAAGTCGCTCACAATAAATATTGACGGGAAAACCTATAAAATAGGAAAATAAGAATATTTTGTTACCTTAGTCGCATCAAAACAATTGCTTCCATATCTCTTCTGGCACTGCTTGTATTCAACTGGTGCGGCTACCGCTGGGTCAGCGAATTGCTGCAACAGAAGGCTGATACCAATCTCGAAGCAAAACTCGATCGCAATCAATACAGCGAAGAACAACTTATAGAAATCAGGGTCCCGCTCAATATGCCATACCAGACTGGCTACAACGAATTTGAAAGAGTGGATGGAGAAGTAATCGTCGACGGTGTACATTATAAATATGTAAAACGTAAAATCGAAGACGGTCAGCTCGTGCTTAAATGCATACCCAACGAAACAAAACAGCGCATTCTGAACGCCCGGGACGAGTTCTTCAAACTTGTCAATGACCTGGAAAATGGCGCAAAAAAATCATCCCCACAGACCAGCATCGCAAAAAATATTATCGGAGACTACCTACCGATGATTCAGACAACTCTGACGGTTCAATTTACTACCTCAGAAAACAACTGGTTTTTACAAAACAGCGGCACTCCAACCGCCATCTGGCACTCCACTCCCGAGCAGCCACCAAACGCGTAGTCGCGGCCACCTGGCCCAGATCAGATTTCGCGAAGAGGATTTTCAAAAAATTTTATGATGAAGTATGTTATGGTGTTTGCCATGGCTACGATTGCAGGTTTTTCCTGCAAACAGCCGGGTGACTACACAAAGTTTACAAAAGACCCCTTACTGTACTGTAAAACAGTGAAGAAATTGAACAATGTAGTGTTGGACAACAATTTCCCCCCAATGATTGCTTCACGCAACTATGCGTATGCAAACATCGCAGCCTATGAGTGCATTGCGGCGGGCGACTCCAGCTACAACTCGCTTTCAGGTCAGATTAAACACCTGCCGGCGATGCCAAAACCAGTGGCAGGGAGTCAGATTGATTTTCAACTGGCCGCCCTCCTTTCTTTCACCAGGGTAGGCAATGCCGTTACATTTCCGGAAGGAAGTCTGATGGCATATTACGATGAACTGAAACAAAAGGTGCTCGATGCAGGCATGCCCGAAGAAATACTGGCCTCTACCGTTGCATTTTCCGATACAATCGTTTCCAGCATCATGGCATGGAGCAAAAAGGACAACTATGCGCAAACACGTTCAGCGTCAAAATTTACCGTGCGCGACGAGGATGGCCGCTGGGTTCCAACTCCGCCAATGTATGGCTCAGCCGTAGAACCGCATTGGATGGAAGTGAGACCTTTCGTACTCGATTCTCCATCACAATGCAAACCCGTAAGGCCACCCGTATTTGACGTAGCAAATAAAAAAAGCGCTTTCCACGTGAATATGACGGCTATCAAAAACATAGGCGACAGCCTCACAGAAGAACAAAAAGACATTGCTGACTTCTGGGATGACAACCCCTTTAAACTCAATGTCAGCGGCCATGTACAGTTCGCTACCAAGAAATTTTCACCGGCAGGACATTGGATGAATATTGTTGGCATCGCAGCAAAGGAAGCGAAAGCAGATTTCAACACTACCGTTGCCGCCTATGCGCAAACATCTATTGCCCTTTTCGACGGATTCATCAGCTGCTGGGATGAAAAATTCAGATCGAATTACATCCGCCCAGAAACAGCCATCAACAAATACATCGACCAGAACTGGCAACCATATATTCAGACACCACCCTTTCCTTCATATACAAGCGGACATTCTACCATCTCTGCTGCTGCGGCTGAAACAATGACCAATTTTTTTGGCGACAAACTGAGTTTCACTGATACTTCATCACTCGAATTCGGACTGAAAAGCCGGAAGCTGAACTCTTTCCGCGAAGCGGCAAAAGAAGCTGGTATGTCAAGACTCTACGGAGGTATTCACTATAGTTTCGATAACGAGGCCGGCGCCATCAGCGGCACCAACGTCGGAAAAATTGTAATTGCCCGTCTCAAAATGAAAAAATAACCAAAATGAAAAAAATTATATTCGCCCTTACTATCCTTTTCACTGCTTATCAATCTTATTCTCAGGGCTGTGTTGCCATCCGCAGCACCGGCGGCTTCTGTACCGCTGACCAGACCGACGCAGAAGGAAATGCCAATTCAAATAAATGGCTGTTCAATTTCAACACCCGTTACTTCAAATCCTGGCGTCATTTTGTAGGAACAGAAGAACAGAAACAACGCAAGGCTGCCGGTACGGAAGTAATAAATCACAATACAAGCATTGATTTTTTCCTTAGCAGAAATCTCAACAAATACTGGAGCATTGCGATAGACCTGCCTGTGATCAACAACGCCAGATCTTCTCTGTACGAACATGGCGGAAAGAAAAGACACAGCACACACTCTTTCGGTCTTGGAGATATCCGTATTGCCGCTTACCGCTGGCTGGCAGATCCTGCAAAAAATCCCAAAGGAAATATTCAACTCGGGGCAGGGATCAAGTTCGCAACAGGCGACTACAAATACCAGGATTTTTTCTACACATCTGATACCACAAAAGTGTTGGGACCAGTGGATCAATCCATCCAGCTCGGAGATGGCGGAACAGGATTCACCACCGAAATGAATGGATATTATAATTTCTC
>JACMLD010000256.1 GCA_014379785.1 Chitinophagaceae bacterium | reverse complement strand
GAGAGTATTTCTTTCAATGCAAAATTTTCTCTGTCTTCGCGCCACATACCACTGACTGCAGCATAAAAAGAATCGCCCGTGATTAGGGAATTGGAAGAAGGCGGTAAGGCGATGCTGATTCTGCCCGCACATCCTGCGCCAATCATGATAGCCGCGGATACGAGTGCGATGGCGAGGAATCTAAGACTTATCATTCTGCAGAGAAGCTATCCACGCTTTGGCATCATCCATATTTTCAAAAAAATTGATCTGCAGTTTTTCAGAATCGGTTTTATAGACGATTGTTTCAACGGCCACTTTGTTGAAATAACTTTCCGGGCGGATCAGCGCGCAGGCTTTGAAACCGAATCTTACAGCACGGGGAAGAAAAGAATTATTCATCCACTCCTGGTCAGTGGCACCTATCAGGATCATGTCCTTGATGTCTCCAATCACATAATGCGCTTTGTTTTCTATCAGCAGGTTCAGCATGTATTCTGTTCCTTCCCTGAATTGCTCACTCGTAGCATAACCATCCCATTCCATGATTACATAGTTGCTTTCCTTTTCAACGTAAATATTATAAACGGGCTGTTCGGCGGTATTCATAAATAATTTTGTTGTCTCAATTTAATAATAAAATGCATTGGCTAACCCAGGCGCTCCAGTTTTAGTGCATAGTCAAACTGTATGTCCTCATGCAGGGTGCTCACTACTGCCGCCAATTTTTTCAACTGCAGGTTATAGAGATTCAGCAGCGCCTGGTTTTTTTTGAGTTTGATATCGGCATCTTTTACCGCCGTCAGAAAATATACCAGCAGGTCGGCCTCTGCTTCTTTGGCGCCCATGTACCGGACATGCTTGCTGATCAGTCTCAAAATTTTGCGCAGACTCTTTTTGACGAAATAAAGATGGCTGAAATTTATCTGTGACATCTGCTCGTCAATCTCCGCTTTTACTGACGCCAGATAGCCGGCCTCGTCGCTGGCCTCGAACAAGAGATAAGTTAGCAGTTCTTTATTCTCTTTTTTAAACCTTCCCAGGCGGAGGCAAATGTCCATTATCTCTGCTGGTTTTCTTGTAACAAGTTCTTTTCGTATATCTGTTATGCTGGCGGCCTTCATGAGGCGAAGGTAAAAACTTCCGTACTTTTGGGGGAATGTCACAAAAATCAACAGATACAAAGAATATTCTCGCAAATCTCGGGATCAGCGCGCTCAACGAAATGCAGATCGCAGCGATCGATGCAGCCGCCGGCGCAGAGGACCTGGTTTTGCTCTCAGATACCGGTTCAGGCAAGACACTTGGATTTCTACTTCCTTTACTGGCGCTGATGGATGCCGATAAGGCTGGCACTCAGGCGCTCATCATCGTTCCTTCGCGCGAACTGGCACTACAGATAGAGCAGGTTTTTAAGAAAATGGGCACCCCTTTTAAAATTACCTGTTGCTATGGCGGTCACCTCCGCGAAACAGAAGAAAACAACCTCATTGAAGCTCCCGCGTTGATAGTAGGGACTCCCGGCAGGTTGGCCGACCATATTCGCAGAGGAAATATAACGGTCGACAGTATACAGACGCTGATCATGGACGAATTTGACAAATCGCTCGAGCTGGGATTTCATGAAGAAGTGGCGTTTATCGTCGGCTCACTCAAATCAGTGAGCAAACGAATTCTGACATCTGCCACCGAAGCCGCCGACATTCCTGAATTTATCGGAATGAAAGAATTCAAGCGGCTCAATTTTCTCAGCGAAGAAAAATCCGAGGCACTCGCGTTGCAGGTTGTTCACAGCGAGGACAAGGACAAAGTGGACACGCTCTTCAGATTGCTGTGTTTTTTGGGCAACCGCTCCAGCATCATTTTTTGTAATCACCGCGAATCAGTTGAACGCACCAGCGAGATGCTGAAAGAAAAGGGAATTGTGAATGTTTTTTATCACGGTGCAATGGAACAGCAGGAAAGAGATGCGGCACTCTGCAAATTCAGAAACGGGACCTCCACTTACCTTGTGACAACTGATCTGGCATCAAGAGGATTGGACATTCCCAATATCAGGTATATCATACATTTTCATCTCCCGCATACGCAGGAGTCTTTCTTACACCGGAATGGCCGTACCGCCCGTATGGACGCCAGCGGAACTGCCATACTGCTTCTTGGTCCGGAAGAAACCGTACCGGGTTATATCGTAGACAAGCTAGAAGAAATTAACCTTCCCGAAAAAGCAGAGCTACCGGAAAAACCGAAATGGTCCACCATTTTCATCGCCGCCGGAAAAAAAGACAAGGTCAACAAAATTGACATCGTCGGATTTCTTTCAAACCGTGGTGAACTGAAAAAAGAAGACATCGGACTTATTGAAGTCAAGGATTTTTTCTCCTTTGCCGCGATAAGAAAAACGAAACTCGGCCATGCCCTTGAACAAATCAAGGATCATAAAATCAAAAACAAGAAGGTTAAAATCGAGATTGCACGCTGATGGCTTCTTCGATTACAGTACCTACCGCTCCGCTTGGCATCTGAATGTGCAATAGCGCGGCCAGCGTAGAGGCAACATCTGTCATATACACTTCTCGATTGGTACTGCCCTGTTTGATGCCCCAGCCATACCACAGCAATGGAATATGGGAATCGTAAGGATTCCATGCACCATGGGTTGTGCCGGTGGCACCTCCATCTATATAACCGGGTTGAAGTACAAATTGAATATCACCGCCACGGTTCGGATAGTATCCGTTTGCAAACATCTGGCGAATCTTCGCATTCAGCGGTACTTCCATCATCCTGTCGATGGCAAAAACCCTGGATATGGCTGGCTGTTTTTCCAGCCAGTCGACGATGAAATCCTGAACATCTTTTTTACTGACTTTCAGAGAATCGATTCGTTTGTGATTGAGGTGAACCTGGTAGTTGTATGTGCTCACGATGAGATTGCCATGACCAAACCTTTCTTCGAGCGGCTTCGCCATGTCTTTCACCCACTGGTCGTCGTTGATCGTGCCACCGGGTAATTTGTGTTCTTTTGAAAAGCCCGGCACATGGGCTACAGCATGGTCCGCAGAAAGGAAAACCGTATACTGCCCCTTCCCCACGTTCTTGTCCAGGTGCTCAAACAAAGCGCCCAGTTCAAGATCCAGCCTCAGAAAATCATCCTCCTGCTCGATCGAGTTAGGCCCGAAAGCATGACCGATATAGTCTGTGGAAGAAATGCTCAGTGCAAGAAAATCCGTGACACTGTCTGCACCCAGCTTCTCCGCCTCAATGGCTGCCTTGGCCATCTCTATCGTCAGCGAGTTTCCAAACGGCGTTGTGGCGATTGCAGCATAATTCACACCCGTGTATTTTTTAAGATTGTATGGAAATCCTTTCTGATCCGCACCAAAAGGCTTGCCTTCATAAACCTGCTGATCGGCCTGACTTTGCTTGTAGCTTTCAATGGGATAGAGTGTTGTCCAGTCTTTTTGGTAGAAACTGTCCACCAGCTTTCTCGCGTTGAACTTTTTCACCCAATCCGGTAATTCATTCATATAATAAGTGGAGGTAATCCAGTTTCCAGTGCGGTTGTCGTACCAGTAAGCGGCATTAGCGCTATGCCCTGCGGGCAGAATACCTCCGCGGTCTTTAACCGCTACACCGATGACTTTTCCTTCGAAGTTGGTAGCCAGGCGCAATTCATCGCAGATGGTAGTCGTGAGCATGTTTCGCGGACTCATTTCTCCCAGGTTGTTATCGGTACCTACAGATTTCACGGTTTTATCTTCTGTACAATAAACAGATCTGCCCAGCTGTTTGTCCCACCATGCATTGCCCGTAATGCCATGTATGCCGGGTACGGACCCTGTATACAGGCAGGTATGTCCGCAGGCGGTGATGGTTGGTGTGTAAGGGATGAAGGTATTTTCACAAGAGAATCCCTGATTCAACATTTTCTTAAAACCTCCATTGGCTGCAAAGCGGTTGTTGAATCTGTAGAGATAATCCCATCGCATCTGATCAATGACAATGCCCACAACCAGTTTCGGCCTTTGAACGCCTGTGGTCGTTTTGGGAGGATTTTTTTTTGCGTTCGATTGACCAAAACCTGAAAAAGCGAAAGCAGCAAGCACCAAGATCAAAGCCGGTATACGCATGGAGTAAATTTTGACAAAAATAGAGGAATGCATCAAAGGCCGGCCATCACGGCAATAACAAATCATCACATTATATTTATATTTGCGCCAATTAAAAACTGATTATGGCAGATGTTTTTGAAAAACTGGTAAAAGACGGTGGACCACTTGGACAATTCATGAAAAGAGCACATGGATATTTTGCTTTTCCGAAACTCGAAGGCGAGCTGGGAAGCAGGATGAAATTTCGTGGCAAAGAAGTAATTGTATGGAGCCTGAATAACTACCTGGGTATAGCAAACCATCCGATAGCAAGAGAGGCCGACATCGTTGCGGCCGGTAAATGGGGAATGGGTTATCCCATGGGTGCGCGTATGATGAGCGGGAATTCCGAATTCCACGACCAGCTGGAGGCAGAACTGGCACCCTTTGTTAAAAAGGAAGATGCAATGCTCCTCAATTTTGGATATCAGGGCATTATGAGCTGCATTGATGCGCTGGTTGGACGGCGTGACGTGATTGTGTACGACGCAGAAAGCCATGCGTGTATCGTGGACGGTATCCGTCTGCACATCGGCTACAGCTACACTTTCAAACACAATGATATTGCAGATTGCGAGAAGCAATTGGAGCGCGCCACGAAAATGGCGGAGAAAAACGGCGGCGGAATTCTGGTCATCACCGAAGGGGTTTTTGGCATGGCCGGCGATCAGGGCAAACTGAAAGAGATTGTGGAATTAAAGAAAAAGTTTGATTTCAGACTTTTGATAGACGACGCACATGGTTTTGGCAGTATGGGACCTACCGGTGCCGGTGCTGATGAGGAACAGGGTTGCCAGGATGGCATCGACCTGTATTTCTCCACCTTCGTGAAGAGCCTGGGAAGTATCGGAGCCTTTATCGCAGGACCGAAAGACGTGCTGAGCTACCTCAGATATAACACGAGAAGCCAGATATATGCGAAGAGTCTGCCAATGATAATTGTGGAGGGTATGCTTAAAAGAATGGAAATGATACGCACGATGCCTGAACTGAAGAATAAGCTTTGGGACAATGTGGTGAAACTGCAGAGCGGCTTGCGTGAGAAAGGGTTTGATATTGGAAAAACAAATAGTCCGGTTACGCCAGTTTACATGAAAGGCGATGTACCAGAGGCTACTGCAATGGTGATGGACCTGAGGGAAAACTATGGAATTTTCTGTTCGATTGTCATCTACCCGGTGATTCCGCGCGGACAGATAATCTTTCGCCTCATTCCCACAGCTGCACATACCGATGAAGACATCGAGCTTACGCTGAAGGCATTTACAGAGACAAAAAGGAAGCTGGATGCCGGCGAATACAAAGCGGAGGAAATACCCGATATGGCTGAGTCCGGAGTGGCGGCGCGCTCCATTGGTGAGTAACAAAAAAAAATCCCGCCTTTGAGGGCGGGACGCACTAATCAAATACCATTAACCATTAAACCTTATCCTATGAAAATTCAAATATAAGATGTTGAAACAATAAATTTAAGTTGCACAAACTTTTTTTTTTAGCATTTCATTAAATATTCGTTGACCTGAATCAAAAGTGGCTGAACTCTTTCCCGGAGCGGGAAATAAGAAGCCCCGATAGACATCGGGGCCGGTTCAATCCAATATTCTATGAAAATCTGTTGTCAGAAGTTCAAATTCTTTGCCAAGGTTTCACCATGAACTCTTAAATGTCTTCTGATATTCCTCAAAGCGTTGCTTGCCAAATTTTCCTTCGCCAAAATACTTCAGGATGGGTTCAAAATCTTTGGGTTCCATAAATCCCGGAATCGGCTGTGGGCCTGATTTTTCATCGGCAATGATAATGGTTGTGGGATAGGAAAGCTGCCCGTACGTGAGATAGATTGCGATATCATTCGCACGGTTTGCCTGATTGTAGGAATAGGTCTTGTTGTTATAGTTTAACGATTCCTTTGTTTCTGCGTTGAGCTTTACAGGATAAAAGTTTTTCTGAAGGTATTCAACGACGTTTTTATTCGAGTAGGTTTTTTTATCCATTACTTTACACCAGCCACACCAGTCGGTATAGAGGTCGATCAGCAGGGGCTTTTTCTCTTTTTGCATGGCCACCTGCGCTTCCTGCAGGGTCATCCACTGAAGTTTTACTCCCTTATCGGCAGGCTTTTCCGCACATGAAAACACCAGAAACCAGGATGTGATTGCAAGTATGATAAACTTATGCATAGTATTCTTGTTATATGAATCAATTCTAAACGCCGCCAGATGAACAAAATTGTAGTAGCTATTACCGGTGCAAGTGGTTCCATTTATGCCCGGATTTTGCTGGATAAATTACTTACGGCCCGCGACCAGTGGTCAGATTTGTCGGTTATAATGACCGAAAATTCGAAAGAAGTCTGGGCAACAGAGACCGGCAGCCAGAGTTACAAAGACTATTCGCTTCCTTTCTATTCTCAAAACGATTTTTCTGCTGGCTTTGCTTCGGGTTCCGGTCAGTATAATATCATGATCATTGTGCCTTGCTCTATGGGTACGCTGGGAAGAATTGCCGGCGGCATTTCAAACGACCTGATTACACGGGCAGCGGACGTAGTATTGAAAGAAAGGCGAAAGCTGATCTGCGTGGCCCGTGAAACACCTTATAGCCTGGTTCACATTAAAAATATGGAGGCCATTACATTAGCAGGAGGCATTATCTGTCCTGCCACTCCGTCATTTTACAGCAAACCCACGACCATTGATGAAGTGGCGGCTACCGTGGTAGACCG
>JACMLD010000030.1 GCA_014379785.1 Chitinophagaceae bacterium | reverse complement strand
TCATCCATTTACCGATGTCAAGCAATCGCTCCTGCATGATGGGAGGAATTTTTCCGTGCTCATCCGGACCGATATCCAGTAAAAAATTTCCTCCCCTGCTGACCTTGTCCACCAGGGCGAGCACGAGCGATTGTGAACTGTTGTAGTCCCAGCCATCTTCTTCCCGGTTATATCCATAGGAGTGCCCAATTCCCCTGCTTTCCTCCCAATAATTATCTTCAAAGTCCAGGTTCGGTTGGTACTCCGGTGTGTAAACCTGTCCGTGTTTGAAACGCACACCGCTGCCCCAGCGATCGTAAGTCACCACTGACCCTTTCACCGGACTTTCATTGTAGAGCCATGAGAGAAACTCCTGTGATTTCCAGGTCTCAGCACTCGCATCCCAGTCACCATCAGTCCAGAAAACATCGGGTTTGTAATTGTTGATCAGATCTTTCATCTGTGGCCAGGCATGTTCGATGGCGTATTTCGATTTATCTGCTTTCCAGATCGGATTAAACCATTCATACAATGAATAATACATTCCCGGTCGCACAGAAGTTTTTCTGACCGCACGGAAAAGTTCACCGAGCAGGTCGCGCTTTGGTCCGGCCACCACCGAATTCCATGGCATACCCCAGGCCTTTGCAGATTGCTGATCGGGCCAGAGACAAAAGCCATCGTGATGCTTTGATGTCAGCACAATGTATTTTGCTCCCGACTGTTCAAACAACGATGCCCATTCGTCGGGATTGAAAAGTTCGGCTTTAAACTGGTCGGCCAGCTGGTAGTAAGTAAGGTCACCGAATTTATTTTTATGAAACCGTATACGCGCAGTGTCGCCATTGTTTAACCCATTCTGATACCATTCTGAATAGGTGCCTTTCGGAGACCAGCCCGGAACTGAATAAACGCCCCAATGAATAAAAATTCCAAACTTCGAATCTCTGAACCATTGCGGCACTGGACGGGAATCCAGCGACTCCCAGGAAGGCTGATAAGACTGGGCACTGACAGAAACAAATCCCAGAACCGCCAGAAGGAGAGGAAGTAGTTTTTTCATATTAAATCATTCAACCGAAATTAAAGAAAAAGACGCTGTACCTTTGTGCCTCCAAAAATTACAGCATTATGGATTACCGGATAGAAAAAGATACCATGGGGGAAGTAAAGGTTCCCATATCTGCATACTATGGAGCACAGACGCAGCGCAGCATCGACAACTTCAAAATAGCAACGGACATCAACCGGATGCCCAAAGAAATAATAAAAGCTTTTGCATTTCTGAAAAAAGCGGCGGCCATTACCAACTTCGAAGCAGGTGTATTGCCAAAAGAAAAATCAGACCTGATCGGCAAAGTGTGTGATGAAATCAACGCAGGAAAACTCGATGATGAGTTTCCTCTTGTAGTATGGCAGACGGGCAGCGGCACACAAAGTAATATGAATGTAAATGAGGTGGTTGCCTACCGCGGACATGTGATCAACGGCGGACAGCTGTCTGACAAGGAAAAGTTTTTGCATCCCAACGATGACGTAAATAAATCTCAATCATCAAACGACACCTTTCCCACAGCCATGCACATTGCGGCTTACAGGATCCTGATAGAAGTGACCATTCCCGGTATAGAAAAACTGCGGAACACCCTTGCTGAAAAAAGTGCTAAATACATGAAGGTGGTCAAGATTGGCAGAACGCATTTTATGGATGCTACGCCGCTGACAGTCGGACAGGAATTCAGCGGTTATGTATCACAGTTAGATCATGGACTGAAGGCCATCAAAAATACGCTTGCTCACTTGTCTGAACTTGCGCTTGGCGGCACTGCAGTGGGCACCGGAATCAACACGCCGGAAGGTTACTCCGAAAAAGTAGCATCACATATTGCAAGGCTGACAGGACTTCCCTTCATCACTGCAGAAAATAAATTTGAAGCGCTGGCTGCGCATGATGCGATTGTGGAAGCACACGGTGCTTTGAAAACAGTAGCGGTCAGTCTCATGAAAATTGCCAACGATATCCGTATGTTGTCATCGGGTCCGAGAAGCGGGATCGGCGAACTCTATATTCCTGACAACGAACCCGGTTCATCCATCATGCCGGGAAAAGTGAATCCAACACAATGCGAAGCGCTGACAATGATTGCCGCCCAGGTGATGGGCAATGATGTGGCGATAGGTATTGGCGGTGCAACCGGTCATTTTGAATTGAATGTTTTCAAGCCGGTTATGATTTTTAATTTCCTGCACAGCGCAAGACTGATCGGCGATGGTTGCGTCAGCTTCAACGACAAATGCGCGGTTGGCATAGAGCCCATCGAAGCCAATATCAACAAGCATGTAAACAATTCTCTCATGCTGGTGACTGCACTCAACACCAAAATCGGTTATTATAAGGCGGCCGAAATTGCACAGAAAGCCCATAAGGAAGGAACGACCCTCAAAGAAATGGCCGTGAAACTCGGATATCTCACGCCTGCAGAGTTTGACGAGTGGGTGAAACCAGAAGGGATGGTCGGAAAGCTTGGATGATCAGGCCTCTGTTCCCAGCCACAGCGCCCCGTTGATAGAATCACGTGATGCTCCGGTGACCGAAGGGATGACATTGTATTCTTCGCGCCAGCGCAAAACACCCATCAGCGCCATGATGATCGCTTCTTTGTAATTTATCAGATCTGCATCTGGTACAACCACCGATACGTTCATAGGTTTCAATAGCGCTGCCAGCCTTTCAACCATAAAGGAATTGTGTGCGCCACCTCCGGTAATAAAAATCGAGTATCCATTGGCGTTAGCTTCCGCATCCGGCATGGAAAGTCCGTCTTCTACAGCAATAGCTATCTGTTGTACGATGTGCTCTACAAATGTCCTGAGCGTGTCGGGAACAGAAAGACCTGCCGCATCCACCATCGGAAAGATGATATCGGTTCCGAAATCATTCGCCAGCGATTTTGGATATGGTTGTTTATAATAGTCCGGTGTTTCGAGATTTCTCAGCAGCGATTCATTCACATTCCCTGTTGCTGCAAGCTGTCCGCCTTCATCAAATGCTTTACCTTCAGCAGCAATGATCATATTGAGTACGCGGTTGGCCGGACAGATATCATAGGCGATGTATTTACCGCGGGCGTGATAGGAAATATTTGCAATGCCGCCCAGGTTGAGAAAGAATTGGTGGTTGCCGAGCAATAGCTTTTCACCAATGGGAACGATCGGTGCTCCCTGTCCGCCAAAAGCCACATCCAGTGCACGAAGATCGCTCACAACCGCCAGGCAGGTTTCTGCAGCAATCGAGGCCCCGTTGCCGATTTGACCTGTCATACGCCTCGACGGGTCATGGAACGTTGTATGTCCATGCGAAGAGACTAGGTCAACCTTATGATGCAGGTCGAAATCATCTATAAACCTGTTCACCTGTTCCCCGATATAATGTCCGTATTCACTGTGCAGCACCTGGTAATCGTATGCAGAAAGTCCGGTTGCTGCCTTCAGTTTCTGAATCCACTCCGGAGAATAGGGCAGGCAGGCAGCATTTATCAGTTCATAATTCCATTTACCACCGGTTTCCTGAAAATGAACGTAAGCAATGTCAAGACCGTCCAGTGAACTCCCGCTCATTATACCGATGGCTTTATAGATCATTCGAATCTGAATTTTAGATTGTAAATAGTAGATTTGCCGGGAGCAAATCTCAAGCTTTTTCAATTATGGTGGTGAATCTCAGTGAAAATTATTCCCTGCTCAGCGACTGGGTCGGTGAGATCAGAAATGTGGAGGTGCAGACCGACAGGATGCGTTTTCGCCGTAACCTGGAAAGAATTGGTGAAGTGGCCGCCTATGAAATCAGCAAAGAACTTGCCTTCGAAAAAAAAGAAATTCAAACTCCGCTTGGCATTTCCGAATGCAAAACAATCAGCGAGCAGCCTGTACTGGCCACGATCCTCAGAGCCGGCATCCCACTTCACCACGGATTGCTAAATTATTTCGACAAGGCCGACAATGCATTTATCTCCGCTTACCGCAAACACAACAAAGACGGTAGTTTTGATATCAGCCTCGATTATGTTTCCTGTCCGGAACTGGAGGGACGCGTCATCATCATCTCCGACCCGATGCTGGCTACCGGCTCTTCGCTGGTAAAAACCATCCAGTTTTTACGCGAAGAAGGTCATCCTAAGAAAATTCATGTGGTAACGGCCATCGCCTGCACGGTCGGAATTGAATACGTACACCGCAGCGAACCTTCCGTCAAAATCTGGTGCGGGGCGGTCGACGATGAGCTCACCGCAAAAGGCTATATAGTGCCGGGTCTCGGCGATGCAGGGGATCTGGCTTTTGGCACCAAAGTACAGATGTAGAACGCCCGATTTTTGGGCCTTTTAACTTTGACGGTACTAATAATTTCGTATTTTGTCTGCCCATACTAAAGGCTATGAAGAGAATTGCGCTGTTTTTCTTGTGTTTTTTCATGTGGAAAGCCGAAATTTTTGCTCAGGACCCACATTTCTCACAATTTTTTTCCTCCCCACTGACGCTTAACCCGGCCCTGACAGGCAAATTCGACGGGACATTTCGTATCGCGGGCAATTACCGTGACCAGTGGCCAGCCATCAGCAAGGCTTTTGTAACATCTACCTTATCTGTAGATGCAGGGATTCTACCGAACAGAATCAATCCCAATGACACCTGGGGTGTTGGCGTCATGGCGATGACCGACCGCACTGCAAACGGCATTCTCACCAGCAATTATATTTCTCTTTCTACTGCTTATCACAAAGGTCTTGACGAAGACGGTCTGCATCAGCTCGGCTTCGGTTTTCAGGGCACTTATGCTACAAAGCGACTCGACGGCAGCCAGTTGAATTTTGAAAAAGAACTCGATCTAAATGGCAGGTGGACACAGCCCAGCGATGAACCGATAGACGGCAGAAATGTAAATGTGAACTACGTTGATTTCAACGCAGGGGTGCTCTACAATGGGTCCACCACCGGATACAACAACTTTTACCTCGGCGTTTCCATGTATCATATCAATCGTCCCAAAGAAAGTTATATGGGCAACGGCACCTATACGCTTAACCCGAGAACGACGGTTCATGCCGGGGGATATTTGCCTGTTGGACAAACAACAACGCTTCATCTGTCGGGACTTTACACCAGGCAGGCTGGCGCGAATGAAATGGTTGTCGGCGGCGCTGTGGCTTTTAACCTGACCAACGAAGAAGAAAATCCAACCAATTTTTACGCGGGCTCCTGGATCAGACTGAACGATGCAATCTATCCTTATGTGGGCTTTGAATACAGAGATATCAGGATAGGCGCTAGCTATGACGTGAACTATTCACAGTTGAAAGTAGGGTCTCAAAGCCGCGGTGGTATTGAGATTTCGCTGATCTATGTCAAGAGACCTCCGGATGGCAGAAAGGGCATTCCTTGTCCGAAGTTTTAGGTGCGACAAACCAGAGTGACCGTCATTCCGACTCCATCCGCGTAGCGGAGAGGGTGGAGGAATCCCACACTATTAATGAGCACGACAGCGGCTGGGGATTTCTCCGCTCGCTGCGCTCGGTCGAAATGACTTGCTCTCAGCTAATCTCTAACCTTCTTCCCACTCACACAAGGATTGCCCTTTATTGAAAACCGATACGGCAGCAACGCATCCTCAGCAGCATAAGCCACACCAATTCGTTGCGACTCCACGATATCTTCCTTTTTCAACTTATAACCATCAGACGCAATAAAGATATTATCATCCAGTAAAGACATCCCAGTATGAGCAGTATTTATCCCGAGTGCCTTTGAAACATTGCCGGGTCCGCGGCCAATAGTGTGATCAGCTTTCTCGCGGTTCATTCGCTCCATCATGATATCAATCCCTTCCACAGGCTCAATGGCGCGTACCAGTACGGCATGCGGTATATCAGGCTGATTGGTGACCACATTAAACAGGTGATGAATACCATAACAGAGATACACATACGCAGTTCCCGCCCTGCCAAACATGATCTCAGTGCGCTTTGTCCTCCTGCCCGCATATGCATGAGAAGCCTTGTCCACAACACCATTGTATGCTTCCACTTCCACTATTCTACCGACGGTGCATTCGCCAGCAAATGTTGTAACGATCAGTTTACCCAGCAATTCACGGGCAATAGCGATCACATCTTTTCTCTCATAAAATGCCGCTCCTAACTTTTCCATAAT
>JACMLD010000255.1 GCA_014379785.1 Chitinophagaceae bacterium | reverse complement strand
TGGGTGTGCAAAGATAGGAGAATTCTATGAGAATTATAAAAACTTGATCAATAGAATTCTTATTTGAGGAAAGAATGGGGAAGACAAAGAGCTAAATTTTGTCCAATTGAATGATAATCAACATCTTGAGAAATAGCAGGGGATTTCTCCGCCCGCTTCGCTTCGCGAAGGGAGTCGAAATGACGGACACCCTGGGCCGAGTCACCCAATCAACGGATCAACCAGCCCACCTATCAAACATTCAACTCCACCTGCGTCATCGAATAATGATGATTCTGCAGCTCGTGCACAAAAAGGGCATGATTGAAATGCCTTCTGTCCTCACGATACCAAATCTCTATATCCGAAAAATTATCCCGGGAGGGAACAACGATTCTGAAAGCCCCCTTCATATACTTCACCCTGCCATCGCCATCCTCACGCTGAAATCCCAGCTTTACCAACTGCTCATCCGTCAGCGGAACCGGAAAAAGATGCTCCGGCGTAAACCAGTACTGCTGCACATCCGTTTCCACACACACTTCCTTGTCCTCACGGTTCAGCTCCTTAACGATCCCCTCCATTCTGTCCCCCTCATACTCGGCCATTACGATATCTCCAGGTTGTAAATCAGAAAACTTAATCATATGCAAGAAATTTTTTGTACCTGAATTTACGAAAAAAACTATTCCGCCCAACTCATCACATAACCCTTGTCCTCAATTTCCAGTGCCGCCGTGGTCAGCTGCAACGGATGAAAAGTATCCACCATCACTGCCAGCTCCTTCGTCTCCTTTGCCCCAATACTCTTTTCCACGGCCCCTGGATGCGGACCGTGCGGAATTCCCGCCGGATGAAGCGTGATCATTCCCCTCGTAACATGCTTCCTGCTCATAAAATCGCCATCTACATAATATAATACCTCATCGCTGTCGATATTACTGTGGTTATAAGGTGCAGGAATGGCATCGGGATGATAATCGAAAAGCCGCGGACAAAATGAACATACCACAAAATTATTGGCTTCAAAAGTCTGGTGAACCGGCGGCGGCTGATGCACCCTGCCAGTAATTGGTTCAAAATCGTGGATGGAAAACGCATAGGGATAACAACAGCCATCCCATCCCACCACATCGAAAGGATGATGACCATAATGAAGGCCATACAACATCCCTTTCTTTTTCGCCCTTATCAAAAAATCCCCCTTCTCATTGATCGTCTTCAGATCCTTCGGTACACGGATATCGCGCTCGCAAAACGGTGCATGTTCAAGCAGCTGTCCATTTTTACTCACATATCTCTTCGGAAAACGGATGGGACTGAAAGACTCGACAATAAAAAGCCGGTTATCGGCACCAGCAAATGAAATCTGGTAGATAGTGCCACGGGGTATCACCAGGTAATCACCATATCCAAAATCAAGGTCACCATACATTGTATGCAGTACTCCGCTTCCCTCATGCACAAAAATCATTTCATCGGCATCCGTATTCTTATAAAAATATCCCTTCATGCTCTCCTGCGGAGCCGCCAGCACAATATGACAATCATTGTTGACCAGCACCGCCTTCCGGCTCTCCAGCCAATCCTTTGCAGGGGCAATTCGAAAACCATTGAAACTCCTGTGCTGCAACATTTTTTCCTCGGCAACCACCGGCGCTACGCTGATTTGTGCCTCTGTGCGGATGATCTGCGTGGGCGGATTACAGTGATACAACAAAGAATAATCATTGCTGAAACCTTCTGTAGAAAACAACTGCTCCGAATAAAGCGTTCCATCAGGCTGACGAAACTGCGTATGACGCTTGTGAGGAATCGATCCGAGTGTATGATAATGTGGCATAAATATTTAGCGCCCGCAGGCAAGCCTTATAAAATTAGGAAAACTAATCTTATCAGCGCATTTTGCAACCTGCATAATTAATACCGGCATGAAGAAAATCGGACTCATTTCTGATACACACGGATATATGGATCCAGCCATTGCAAAGCATTTCGAATCATGCGATGAGATATGGCACGCGGGCGACTTTGGCAATGCCACCATCGCCGAAAGTCTGAAACAGGTTGCACCACTGAAAGGCGTTTACGGAAATATTGATGGCAATGATATCAGAACAATCTATCCCCTCGAACTTTCGTGGACATGCGAAGAAGTAAAAGTGTTCATGACGCATATCGGTGGATTTCCACCGCGATATAACAATATAGTCCGACCGCTGCTTGAACAAAATCGCCCAAAACTTTTTATCGCAGGGCACTCCCATATCCTCAAAGTGATGTATGACGAAAAAATAGGCTGCCTTCACATGAATCCCGGAGCAGCCGGACGACAGGGTTGGCACAAAGTGCGCACCATCATCCGATTTGATATCGACGGAGCTGACATGAAAAATTGCAAAGTAATTGAGTTGGGGAACCGCGCCTGAGGACTATGAACCCGGAAACCATGGTCGGGCCACACCATCCCTGAAAGGCCATGGCACTGAAGCAAGAATCAGGATCAACGCTATGACATAAAGCCAGGCGGCGGCCCCGAATGCAGAACGCTTTACCTTACCACGCGCAATAGTAATCAGGATAATGGCAATCAGCATCCCTACAATATGCTCCACGGCCCAGAAACGAAGTGCGGAATTTTTCATCACAACGGCCATGCCGGAATCCTGGATCAGGTTTAATCCAAACTCACCCGCAAACCATTGATACAGCCCAATCAGAAACTGAATATGTGCCGATATCAGCAGGAATAAACTCGTTTTTCTCAGACCGCCTGCAGACGAATTTTTTGCAGCGAATGCCTGAAACATTGAAACAAGCAGCAGGATAAGTACTACCCAGCGCAGAATATTATGCAGGTGAAGGAGTCCGTTATACATAACCAAATCTACTAACAATTACTATTCAACCCAGTCTGCCACAAAAATATTAGTATCTCTCGTGCCGCCATTGTTCCGGTTGCTGCAGAACACCAGCTTCTTTCCATCTGGTGAAAACATCGGGAAAGCATCAAAACCTTTGTCGCGGCTGATCTTCTGAAGATTGCCACCTGTCTCGTCAATCGTATAAAGATTAAATGGAAATCCTCTCTTGTATTCGTGGTTGGATGCGAAAATAATTCTTTTGCTGTCGGGCATATAGGCTGGTGCCCAATTGGCCTGTCCAAATGACGTGATCTTTTTTGCATTACTGCCATCGGCATTGGCAATCCAGACCTCCATATTTGTAGGCGCTACCAGGTGCTCAGCCAGCAAATCTTTATACTCCTTTACCTCTGCCTCCGTAGCAGGTGATGATGCACGCCAGATAAGTTTCTTACCGTCCGGACTGAACCAGGCACCGCCATCATAACCGATATGATTGGTTATTCGCTTCACCTTACCACTTTCCAGATCCATTGAGTACAGTTCCAGGTCTCCATCACGCACAGAAGTAAATACCATTGTCCTGCCGTCCGGCGACAAAGTTCCCTCCGCATCATAACCCTCTCCTTTTGTAAGCTGTTTTACAATCTTTCCATTCAAATCGGCCATGAAAATATCAAAGCTGGCATATACCGGCCATATATAACGGTTGCCGTATTTGGTTCTGTCCGGAACCGGGGGACAGGCAGCATCTGCCAGATGGGTAGAAGCATATATAATGTGTTTGCCATCCTTTGTGAAAAAACCGCAGGTGGTTCTCCCCTTTCCGGTACTCACCAGCTTTGGCTCAAACTTTTCGCCATCATTCACAGGAATTTTACCCACAAACATCTGGTCGCAGGAAATGCCCTCCTTTGTATTCGTTTTCTGAAAGACCAGCCACTTGCTGTCGTAACTGAAATAGGCCTCAGCATTGTCGCCGCCAAAAGTGAGCTGACGGATATTTGAAAAATGTTTTTCTTCGGGATATAAAACGGTGTCCGCAGCCACAGATAACAATTTTGCAGCAACCGGCTTATTTGTGAAGGAAG
This sequence comes from Chitinophagaceae bacterium, assembly GCA_014379785.1. Classification (GTDB taxonomy): domain Bacteria; phylum Bacteroidota; class Bacteroidia; order Chitinophagales; family Chitinophagaceae; genus JACMLD01. The sequence continues at coordinate 13,016 of JACMLD010000255.1, read as the reverse complement.
TAAATGCAGCCACGATCAGAAATGCAGCTGTAAAAATCAGGAGGGGTTTTTTCATATTACAAAAGTATCTGAGCCACCCCTTAATATTGTCAAAATATTGTCATACCTCGAATTACCAAAATCGGTTAGTTTTGTTTCATGAATAAATCATGGCTGATAGTCCTCCTGGCATTTACCACTCTGGCTGGTTGCGGCCTTTTTGGCGACAAGGCTGCAAATGGTTTTGAGGAAGTGCTGTACACAGCACCCGTGAAAAATATCAGCGACAGCATCGATAAAGATCCGCAAAATGCCGACCTGCTGCTGAAGCGCGCATTGCTTCTGTCTCAGGGCAATCACAACGATATCGCGTATTTCGATTACAAAAAAAGCTGGGAACTGAAGCCAACAGAAGAATCAGCCGTGTTATACGCCGCCAATCTTTTTCTTACCGGCAGAAACAACGACGCCATCAGTCTGCTGGAAGACCTTCGCAAAAAATATCCGAACAATCCCGAATTTCTCCGCCGCCTCGCCGAAGCTTATACTCAGGCAGGAAGAAAAGACGAAGCATTGGCCCTGCTGGACCAACTCACCGTCAGCGATTCTGCAAACTTTGAAGCCTACTACGAAAAGGGTCTTCTTTATACCAGCATGAAAGACACCGTGAATGGTATAAAAATGCTCGAGGCCGCTTTCAATCTTCAACCCACCATTCAGAACGGCCTGGCACTCGCCAACCTGTATGCGGAAACAAAGAATCCACGGACAATCGCCCTCTGCGACCTCCTGCAGCAAAGAGATACTGCTAAAGAATTTGTGGACCCCATATTTTTAAAAGGCGTGTATTTTGCCAATATCAAGGACTTTCCAAAAGCGGTGGCACTATTTGATGAGTGCATGATGCGCGACTGGCAGTTCATGGAGCCATATATTGAAAAAGGCATCATCTTTTACGAACAGAAAAATTATGACGAGGCCCTGAAAACTTTTCAGTTTGCTACCACCCTCAACTACAGTTACCCGGATTCATACTTCTGGATTGGGAGATGTTACGAAGCCATTGGAAAAAAAGAAGAAGCGCTGGACTATTACTCAAAAGCACTTGCATTCGATCGGCGTTTCCAGGAAGCAAAAGATGCGATCACGAGACTGAAAAATCAAAAATAATTACATGCCCCTTATAGCCCCCTCACTCCTCGCAGCAGACTTTTTGAAATTGGGAGAAGAATGTAAAATGCTGGATCAGAGTCAGGCCGACTGGTTTCACCTTGACGTAATGGACGGTCAGTTTGTTCCCAATATCTCTTACGGACCCATGGTGATTGAATTTATGCGGAAGACATCGAAAAAAACTTTCGACGTACACCTCATGATCAATGAACCGGAAAAATATGCAGAAGCTTTTAAGAAAGCAGGTGCAGACATTCTCAGCGTACACATAGAAGCCTGCCATCACCTGCACAGAAATATTCAGCAAATCAAATCACTGGGCATGAAAGCCGGCGTGGCAATCAATCCCCACACCCCTGTACAGCTGCTGAAAGACATTCTCCAGGATATCGATGTGGTTTGCATGATGAGCGTCAACCCGGGATTCGGCGGACAATCATTCATTCCCCATACACTTGCAAGAATCACAGAACTGAAAAGCATGATCCGCGAACAGGGTCTGAATGTATTGATCGAAATTGATGGGGGTGTTACACTTGAGAATGCCGCAGGCATTGTTGCTGCAGGCGCCGATGTGCTGGTAGCAGGAAATACCGTCTTTAAATCATCTGACCCGGCTGACACCATTTCTCGTCTGAAATCTCTTTAATGGAAAAACAAGTTCGGCTATCCTTATTGCTCGTAGTCATTTTTCACGCGGTCTGCGTGCCGTCAGTGCTGCAGGCGCAACGGAAATCGGCTTTTGTAAACGGGCGTGTACTGGATGAAAACGAAAATCCTCTCAGCGATGTTTCGGTTACCATACTCGGCAGGGTCAGCGGTCTGATCACAGGAGACTCGGGAAAGTTCAGAATAAAAGTACCCGCCGACCGAGCATTTGCGCTTGTCTTTAGTTTTACAGGTTATAAAACAGAACAGAAGAATTTTTTGCTGAATGAAAACGAAGAAGAAAACCTCACTATAAAATTGCAGCTCGGTTCAGATCAGCTGAAAGAAGTGATCGTAACAGACCAGCGACAGCGAAGAGAAGCCGGACTGATCACCGTAAACCCAAAGCAGGCGATCAATATTCCAAGTCCAACCGGTGGCATAGAAAGCCTTATCAAGGTTTTTGTTGGCAGCAACAACGAACTTACCTCAAACTATTCCGTTCGCGGAGGCAACTACGATGAAAATCTGATCTACGTCAATGACTTTGAAATTTTTCGCCCGTATCTCGTCCGTAGCGGACAACAGGAAGGACTGAGTTTTATCAATCCGGAAATGACAAGAACGGTGAGTTTTTACAACGGAGGATTTCAGGCGAAATATGGTGATAAAATGTCTTCTGTGCTCGATATCCAGTACCGGAAACCAAAAAGCTTTGGCGGCTCGGCATACATCGGATTGCTGGAACAGGGTCTGCACCTGGAAGGCACGGGTGCAAAAGATCGATTCACCTATCTCGTTGGATTCCGAAACAAAAGCAATAAAAATCTCCTCGCCAGTCAGCAGACAAAAGGCAACTATGTGCCATCCTCTGCGGATCTGCAGGGCCTGCTTACTTATCAGTTCAACGACCAATGGAGCGCTGAGCTGTTCGCGAATTTTTCTCAGACAAAATTTAACCTGCAGCCGGAGTTTTCACAACAAACTTCCTCTGTTTTTTCGCCTTTTTTTAGTGCGAATCTTGGGTTGGATATTTTTTTTGAAGGAAAAGAAGAAGACAGATACCGGACCAATATGGTCGGTCTTTCGATCATTCAACAGGCAAGAAAAAATCTGCGGCTGAAATGGATGGCCAGTTATTTTCAAAACACAGAAAAAGAATCGGTAGACATCACCGGTGCATATCTTTTTGGTGAAAGAGATTTTGACAAAAGTCAGCCAACATTCGGATTGATAGTGAACCCGCTGGGAGCAGGTGTATTTCAGAATTTTGTGAGAAATGAACTCGACATTAATGTGCTGAATTTTGCGCACAAGGGTTACTATGACCGCGGAAAGCATTTCCTGCAATGGGGTGCTTCGGCAGACTTTCAGAAGATCGACGACAAGCTGCACGAGTGGGAATACCAGGATTCTGCGGGATATTCCCTGCCGTACAATCCATCTCAACTTTCCATATTCAAAGTGTTGAAATCAAGAGCCGATCTGGATATTTTCAGATTGAGCGGATATATACAGGACAATATTGTATTTCGAGATTCTGCAGATTTCACCTTGCAGGCCGGGTTGCGTTTCAATTACAATTCCCTCAATGGAGAAATGTTGCTGTCGCCACGCGCGGGCTTTTCGTGGAAGCCATCTGCATGGAAAAGAGACGTGGTGGTAAGAGGTGCGATCGGTGTGTACAATCAACCTCCGTTTTACCGTGAGTTGCGGAGATACGACGGTACGCTCAATAAGGATATCAAATCGCAAAAGAGCTGGCAGGTCAGTGGTGGGTTCGACTACAATTTCACCGGATTAAACGGCAGACCTATGCGCCTGGCAACCGAAGCATACTACAAAGCAATGCGCGACGTGATACCATATGACATCGACAATGTAAGACTTCGGTATTTTGGTGAAAACAGTGCAAAGGCCTATGCAATGGGTCTTGAACTGAGGCTCTTCGGCGAGTTGGTGAAAGATGCAGAAAGCTGGGTGAGCTTTGGACTGATGCGGACAAGAGAAAATATCAGTGGTGATAATTTTTACAACTATAAGCTCGACTCGCTGAATCAGCCGACGGACAGCACACTGACAGAAGGCGGATGGCTGCGGAGACCCACTGACCGCCTGCTCACCTTCGGACTGTTTTTCAGTGATTATCTGTCGACCAACAAAAATTTTAAAGTGTATGTGAATACACTGTATGGCAGCAACCTGCCATACAATATTCCCAACAGTGTGAAATACCGCAATGCGCTGTTCATCGATCCCTATATCAGAATAGATCTTGGTTTCAGCGCCCTGTTGCTTGACAGCGATAAAAGCAACCGCCGGAGCCATAGTCCCTTCCGCAATTTTGAAAACATATGGGCGACACTCGAGATATTTAATATCATTGACCGCTCAAATACTATCTCATATCTCCTGATAAAGGACTTCTCAAACACGACTTTCACTATCCCAAACCGGCTCACTCCCAGGCTGCTTAATATTAAGCTAGTAGCCAGATTTTAATATTGCAAGTCATTTCGACTCCCATCGCAAAGCGATGCGGGCGGAGAAATCCCCTGCCGATACAGCCAGACAGCGGTGGGGGATGTCTCGGCTACGCTCGACATGACCTCGACCCTACCTGTACAACTGATCATAATATTCGTGCGCCATCCTGTTGCTGTCGAACTGGATCTGCACATCGCGCATACCGTTCTTTGAAACCTGTCTCCAGGTCTCGTAATTATCATAATACAATGGCAGAATTTCGTTTTCGAGAATCTCATACATTTTGTTGAGATCGTATTCATCCTGCTGTTGTACATGCATATTCGCATAGTCAGCCTGGGGAACAACAAAACCGTTGTTGCCATGATGAATAAATTCGGGTATCCATCCATCGTCTGTAGAAAAGTTCACGGCTCCGTTCATCGAAGCGGTCATACCACTCGTGCCTGAGGCTTCACGAGGTACGCGCGGATTATTCAGCCAGCAGTCAGCAGCTTGCTTCAGTCTCTTTGAAAGAGACAATTCATATCCCACCATTACTGCAACATTGCTATAATCCTTGCTGAGATGTACAAGGTGATTGAAATCGTTGATGGCAGGATAATCCATCGGGTAAGGTTTGCCGGCCCAGATTATCTGCACGGGATATTTCTTGCTGGCCATGAGACGGGTGAATCGTTCCATATCACGGGTGATAAGCTCAGCCCTTTTATAGCCCGCAAAGCGTCTTGCCCAGACAATGGTAAATACGTTGGCGTCGAAAAGTTTGCCGGTCTGATCTGCTACGATTTCAAAAGCTCTTCTTTTCAGATGCTTTTTTCTGTCGTCCCAGGCAGCGTCATTTGTTTCGTCCATCGCGCGGTAAAGCTGCTTGTCTGCCCAGTAGCGCCAGTTTTGTGCGTTCGTGATGGCAATGATTTTACAGACACCTTCATATTTACTCCACATGGCTCTGGATACCTGTCCGTGTAACTGAGATACTGCGTTTGCAATATGCGCAAAACGCAATGCCACCAGTGAGTGATTGAACTGGTCGTCTTTTATACCGGAGAGTTTTCGCACTTCATCTACGGTCAGCCCGCAGAAGTAACTCATTTTATGACAGAGAAAAATATCGTGTTTTTCGTTGCCTGCTTCTTCAGGAGTATGTGTAGTGAACACCAGTCTCTTTCTCACTTCTTCTATCTGTCCGCCATACTTGCGATAAAGGTAAAATGCAGCGCTGAGTCCATGCGCTTCGTTCAGATGATACAGTTCAGGTGTAAATCCGATCTCATCCATCAGTTTGGCGCCGCCTACTCCAAGCAGGATAAACTGGGCCACTTTGGTAGCTACGTTGGCGTCATAGAGACGGTGAGTGATGGTTTGAGAAACATAATCGTTTTCCGGAAGGTCAGTGCTCAGCAGGAAAAGCGGGGCACTTTTGAATGTTTCAGGATTGAGGTAATACACTTTCACCCACACAGGATGCTCGTGAATATTTATCTGAAATTTTATTCCCGTGTCTTCGAGCAGGCTATAGTTTTTTTCCATCCAGGTCACCTGCAGGGTCTGATCCTGATTGCGGGCCTGATCATAATATCCATATTTCCAGAGGATGCCCACGGCAACCATGTTCTGGCGAAGTTCATATGCGCTGCGGAGATGTGAACCGGCCAGAAAACCGAGACCACCGCTGTATATTTTCAACGGCTGATGCACCGCAAATTCCATGGAGAAATAACTGACTTTTTTCGAATAGCGCTCTTCAGTTTGATAGGGTACTTTGAAATTTCTGAAATTCATGTTATTACTTTCGAATGTGATAATGTGTTATCGGTACGCAAATTAACGGTAAAACTGCCATTGGAGTGTGTTAAGCAGCTTTTTTAGGAGTTTTTGCTTTTGGGGCTGCTTTTTTCATATAGCGGCCTTCAAAAAAACATCTTATATCGCGGTGCGAGCCGCAGCCTTCCAGCTCTTTTATCGTGGCGCTGCGGTCTGTAAATGTGAATTCAATCTGGCATGCGTCGCCGGGCTGACGATACACGGCTTTGGTGGGACCAGTCAGTTTCGCCCTTCCTTTTAATTCCCCTTTGCAAGCCCCTTTATCTTTTTCAAAGTGAATGAAAAACTCATATTCATTCGTATTCTTTCCGTCTCTCACCGAGATCAGATTCATCTTGTCCTGGAGATAATCGCCAGAAAATTTATTCTTCTTGCTTTGGGTATCAATGGGATTTGAAACTTCTTTCTGCACAGCGGACGCTTCTTCGTTTGATTCTTCCAGGATCAGCGTGAAGGCGCCGGCACTGTTGAACACGTAGGCAGACTTGCGATAGGTACTGGCCTTTACATTGCTTTTGCGTATTAAATTGAGCGTAAGGGTCAGCCGCGAATCCATTACCGATGTCTGCTGTGTATTGGGATCATTATCGGGTTTTACCAGCGGCATGCCCGCCACATATTTATCTTCTTCGTCGAAGGCAAGTACGTATGCCAGCTTTTTGGTTCCGGCCACGGCTTTTACAAAAAGATAGGTCTCCCCTTTTTTTACTGAATGCTTTCCCAGTGAATACATCTTTGGTTTCACTGTCTTTCCAAAATCCTTCGTCAGCAGTGAGTCCGGCACAAACTGGGTAAAAGTTTTATAGGCAATGGCGAGGGAGTCGGAGTCTTTTTTGCGAAGCGTAGTGTCTCCAATGCCAATCGGTAGCGGTCTTTCCTCAAAAAACTCCATGAAATCTTCGATGTCGACAGTACCATCATCATCTGTCATGCTCTTTTTCCCCTTGCAGGAAAAAATCAGAAACGGGAGAAGGGCCAGCCATATAAATCTTTGCATATCGCATACTTATGATGTAAAATAAAAAAAATCCTTGGTTAGATCCGGGAATATTTTTAGGTTTGTCTAAGTTTTTATTTAGATTAGATGAAATATTTGGCGAAATCTGCCAATATGATCTCTAAGAGCAAAAACTTCACCAATATGATTATTACAAGGGTGGATGTGAACCTACCGGAATTTTATGCAGCCAAAAAACGATAAACATCTTTCACTCAGCGAGGTTCATGAATCGGTCGACACCACGAGGGCTGTCGGCAAGGGCAGGCGCTTCCTTGCGTTTTTCGGACCTGCCTACCTGGTAAGTGTTGGGTACATGGATCCGGGCAACTGGGCAACGGATCTGGCCGGAGGTTCAAAATTCGGATACTCCCTTTTATGGGTCCTGCTGATGAGCAATCTCATGGCGCTGTTGTTGCAAAGTCTTTCTGCAAGGCTTGGCATTGTTCGTGGCCGCGACCTTGCACAGGCAAACCGCGAAATCTATCCGCGCAAATTAAATTTCATACTCTACCTTCTGGCAGAAGTTGCGATCGCCGCCTGCGATCTGGCAGAAGTGCTCGGTATGGCCATCGGTCTCCACCTGCTCACCGGCATTCCCATTCTCTGGGGTGTAATACTCACTGTGCTCGACACCTTTCTCCTGCTCTATCTGCAGAAGCTTGGCATGAGAAAAATGGAAGCTTTTATCATTGCACTCGTTGCCATCATCGGGTTTTCATTTCTTGCAGAAATGTTCTTCGCCAAGCCAGACCTCGCAGAGGTGGCTACCGGTCTTATACCAACCATTCCTTCATCGGAAGCATTGTATATCGCTATTGGCATCATTGGCGCGACTGTGATGCCGCATAATCTTTACCTGCATTCTGCATTGGTACAGACAAGAAAATTTCCGCGCGATGACAAGGGGATTAAGCGGGCCTTGAAACTGAATTTTATAGACAGCGCTATCGCGCTCAATCTCGCATTCTTTGTGAATGCGGCCATTCTCATACTGGCCGCCACCGTTTTCTTCAAAGCCGGCCGCACCGATGTGGCAGAGATACAGAAAGCACATGAGCTGCTATCACCCATGCTGGGGGCGGGAACTACGCTCGCGCCAATCCTGTTTGCGGTTGCCCTGATAGCAGCCGGACAAAGTTCAACCGTTACCGGTACGCTTGCCGGACAGATCGTGATGGAAGGCTACCTGTTGCTGAGAATCAATCCATGGATCAGAAGACTGATGACAAGGCTGATTGCCATTGTACCTGCTGTGCTGGTGATTGTGATCTACGGTGAAAACAACATCGATGCGTTACTCGTGTTCAGCCAGGTGATCCTGAGTCTGCAACTTGGATTTGCCATTATTCCACTGATTCATTTTGTCAGCGATGCCGGCAAAATGGGCAAGTTTCGTATCAAACCGATTGTGCAGATACTTTCCTGGATTGTCACCACCGTGCTGGTGTATCTGAATCTGCGAATGGTTTTCAACGAAGGCATCGTCTTTATCAATAACGAACATACGATTATCGCAAAAGTATTGGTGGTGGCGGGTCTCGCTGCTCTTGTCATTCTGCTCGCCATAGTGATCCTCTATCCGCTCATGAGAAAGAAGAAACTGGTATCTGACCCCATTGTACACCATGAGATCCGGCCACTCAAAGAACTGGTGATACCGGAATTCAAAAAGATTGCGGTCGCCATTGATTTTGGCAATGATGATGAGCGCATGATCGCGTTTGCTTTGGGACAGGGCATGAAAGAAACCCAATACATACTGGTGCATATTGTTGAAAGCGCCACCGCGCGAATCATGGGAGAATCGACCGACGATTTTGAAACCAGAAAAGATGAGGAACAACTGACCGCATACGCCGAGCAGTTAAAACTTCGCGGCATCAACGTGGTTCCGAGAATTGGATACAGAAACCGTGTGGATGAAATCGTAAGAATTGTGAAAGCTGAAAATGCTGACCTGCTTGTGATGGGCGCCCATGGTCATGGCGGCGTGAAGGATTTGATTTACGGCGAAACCATCAACAAGGTGCGGCATGAACTGAAGATCCCTGTGCTGGTGGTCAATCTTTAATTTTCTTCCTTTGTTTTTCTTGACCGGATCAGATGTTTCAGCCTGCTGAAAGTTTCCGCTTTGATGTTGAGATAAGAAGCCAGGTATTTTTGCGGAACCCGCTGGAGCATGTCGGGGTGATTGTTCATATAATCCAGAAACCTTTCTCTTGTCGTCTTTTTTAACTGGTCGAGGTCACGATAGTCTTTCTTGATAAACATATCCGTGATGATGAGTCTTCCCAGTCTTTCCATTTTTGGAAATTTTTCATAGACCAGTTGCAGGTTTGAATAGCTCAATGATACAAAGGTCGACGGTTCGATGGTCTCGACTGTGCAATCGGAAGGAACCTGCAGGTTGAATGAAATTTCGGCATGGATCATATGTCCCTCTGTAGAGAGTTGCAGCGTTACTTCTTTTTTATTTTCGAGCAGGTATTTTCTTACAAGCCCTTTTACGATAATATTAAAATAGCGGTCTACTTCACCGATTTTGACCACCTTTGTTTTTTTTGGGAAATCCCTTATTTCAAAAAAAGGAATTATCTCGTCAAATTCTTCCTGGCTGATGTCAATAAATCGTCTGAAGTAGCTGAAAATTTCCTGGAAATAATTTTTATGAAGGGATGCCATCACCATGGGGTCTCGCTGCTATTTTAAAAGGTGTTTATAACGGCTGAAGGTCTCAGGTTTCATGTTTAGATAGGATGCCAGGTATTTCTGAGGAACCCGCTGTACAAGGTCACTGTTCTCCCTGATAAACTGCACAAATCGTTCACGGGGTGGGTTTTTTATCCTGTTGTGCTCCCATATCTCCTTCTGCAGGAGCCAGTCGAGCACTATCAGTCGCCCCAGTTTGTCCATGTTATACCCCATACTGTACACCTTCTGCAGATTTTCAAAACTCAGCGCGAATAGCCGGCACGGTTCAAGCGCCTCAACCGCATATTCGGAGGGGGCCTGAGACAAAAATGAAACAGATGAGCAGATGATATCCCCTTCCCGGGCCAGCTGCGTATTGATCTCCTCCTTATCCCTCATAAAATATTTGCGTATCAGTCCCTGGTCCACAAAAAAGAGAAAATTTTCTATCTCGCCGAAGTTTACGAGAATTTGCTTCTTATCATAGTGCCTCAGCTCCAGCAAGCCGGCAAGCTGTTCAAATTCTGCTTCAGAAATGACAGCAAAGCGTTGTATGTAATCATAGAGCCTTTTCATCCTAGCGATTATGAAGTTATAACTTTTCAGTCAATCAGCTTCACTCAAAAATGGGCAAAATTGTGTACGTTTGCGCCTCATTGAAAATATTCTAAAACATGGCCCAAAAGATTAAAGTAGCCAATCCGGTGGTTGAACTGGATGGCGATGAAATGACAAGGATCATTTGGAAATTCATTAAAGAGAAACTCATTCTTCCTTACCTGGAAGTTGACATCAAATATTATGATCTCGGGGTAGAATACAGGGATCAGACCAATGACCAGGTAACTGTTGATGCTGCCAATGCCATCCGCGAATTTGGTGTAGGGATCAAGTGTGCGACGATTACCCCCGACGAAGCAAGGGTAAAGGAATTCAACCTGAAACAAATGTGGAAGAGCCCGAACGGCACCATCAGAAACATACTTGATGGCACCGTGTTTCGTGAGCCAATCGTGATCAGCAATATTCCGAGACTGGTGAGCAACTGGTCCGCCCCAATCATCGTTGGGCGTCATGCATTTGGAGATCAATATCGTGCAACCGACACCGTTATAAAGGGCAAGGGCAAACTGACCATGACCTTTACACCTGAGGGTGGTGGCGAGCCGCAGACTTTTGAGGTTTTCAATTTCAAGGGCGACGGAGTGGCACTTGCCATGTACAATACCGATGAGAGCATCAAGGGATTTGCAAGAAGCTGTTTCAACATGGCGCTGAGTAAAAAATGGCCATTGTACCTGTCTACAAAGAATACCATTCTCAAAAAATACGATGGACGTTTCAAAGATATTTTTGAAGAAATTTATCAGAATGAATTCAAGGCGAAGTATGCTGAAGCTGCCATTGTATATGAACACAGACTCATCGATGATATGGTAGCGAGCGCCCTGAAATGGAACGGTAATTTCGTCTGGGCCTGCAAGAACTACGACGGTGATGTGCAGAGCGACAGCGTGGCACAGGGATTCGGATCACTCGGTCTGATGACCTCAGTGCTCATTACCCCCGATGGTAAAACCATGGAAGCAGAGGCTGCTCACGGTACCGTAACCCGTCACTTCCGCGACCACCAGGCGGGTAAACCGACCAGTACCAATCCCATTGCCAGCATATTTGCGTGGACAAGAGGACTTGCTTTCAGAGGCAAACTCGATGGCAACCAACCGCTGATCGACTTTTCAAATGCACTCGAAGCAGTATGCATCGAGACCGTTGAAGAAGGAAAGATGACCAAAGACCTCGCGGTATGTATCCATGGCAATAAAGTGGAACATGGCAAGCACTACCTCTACACAGAGGAATTTTTGGATGCAATCGATCAGAATCTTCAGAAGAAGTTGAAATAAGAAATGGCGGGCCGAATCGGTCCGTCATTTCGACTCCCATCGCGAAGCGATGCGGGTGGAGAAATCCCCAACCGGTACTCAAACGTAGAGTAATAGCTGGGGATTTCTCCACTCGCTGCGCTCGGTCGAAATGACTGTCACCCGAGCGCAGCCGAGGGGGACTCCCAATTGGATTTGCATGCGCTTGGAACGTCTTTTGCAAACCTTCAGTAAACCTTTCATGCCTTCAAAAAAGAACATCCGACTCGGCAGTGGGCCGGTATTTATTATACTCATCATAGCGCTTGTTGCCGCAGCCGGATTCGGCGCCTGGCGGTACTATAAATACAAGCTGGTTAACCAGGAAGTAAAAAAAGGCATTTACGAGAACAGCAACGGCTTGTACAAGGTCACCTACGACAATCTGAAGATCGACGAAGCTGCAGGCTTCTTGTATGTTACGAATCTTGTAATTACCCCCGATACGGCGCTTTTCAGAAAGATGATAAAAGAGAATAAAAATCCACCTTTGATACTCAGGGTCACAATTCCCGAACTAAAAGTAACAGGTGTAAAAACTCCTAAAGCCCTTCTGGAAAAAAACATCGAAGGAAGTAAACTCGAAATCAAAAGTCCCGATATTCTGATATACTTCGCCAAGAGACCCACTGACAGTGTCAAAAGACCGGACTCGAGAGAAATGTACGAGCAGATTCTCGGAAACCTTAAAAGGATAAAAGTCGATAGCGTAGAAATCACAAACAGCTCTCTTGCATTTTCAGATATCCGAACTGAAACAAAAACCATTACTGGCGAAAATATCAACATCCATCTGCGCGATATTCTCATAGACAGCACCAGCTTTGAAGACAAAACTCGGTTTTTCTTTGCGAAGAATGTGGACGTTGATCTCGAGAAAGGTGTATTGAAAAACAAGACCGGTACTTACCAATATCTTTTTGATGCAGTCTCGTTTAGTAATACACAACGAACATTCACAGTAAAGAAAGTACATATAAAACCAGTTTTGGGCGAAGCAGCCTTTGTAAAAAAGGCAAGACTGCAGACAGACCGGTTCGATTTTATATTCAACGATGTATCATTTAAAAACATCGATCTGGATAAACTGATGGATGAGTCGTTTTATGCAGACACACTGATTGTAAGAGATGCTAACGTGAAAATTTTTCGCGATCTCTCTTACCCGCGTGATAAGGTTGACCGCCGCGGAGGGTATCCGCAGCAGATGCTGATGAAAATGGACCTGCCTGTTGCAATCAAAAAGCTTGTATTCCGCAGCGCATTTATTGAATACAAAGAATTCA
>JACMLD010000254.1 GCA_014379785.1 Chitinophagaceae bacterium | reverse complement strand
GATTTCGCTTATGAGAAAAAAGGACTGTTTGAATATTTTCTGACAAAAGAAAAAGCGGCACACGGACATGAACTGGTGGAGAAAGCGGTTTCGCTGGGTCTGGATACTGTGTTCATGCATGCCGACGATGTGCGCGCCCTTGAGCCACAGACAAGGATAAACCTGGAAGGTGCAGTTTTGTTCAGAGGCGATGCACACCTGTATCCCAATAAACTCATGAAAAACCTTCTTGAATGGATGAAAGGGAATGGCGTCATGCTTGTCCCCAAAAGTCCAGTCACCGGATTTGAAAAAAACGGCAAGCAGATAAAATCCGTCATCACTGCTCAGAGTCGATACGATGCAGACCTGGTCATAATTGCAACCGGCTCATGGAGCAGGGAGGTCGCCGCTATGCTCAACACCAAATTGCCACTGATGCCGGGAAGAGGATACTCGGTTACGCTCGAAAATTCACCCTACAAATTAATTCACCCGGCAATACTTGTAGAAGGCCGCGTAGCGGTCACGCCGATGGATGGTAACAAGATACGTTTTGGCGGTACTATGGAAATCACCAGCACAGACAAACCCCCGCAAATGAGCAGGGTAAGAGGGATACTCGACGCTGTAAAAAAATTCCTCCCGGATTTTGATGTACCCATGCCTTCTGAAAAAGACATATGGTATGGTTATCGTCCCTGTTCACCTGATGGCCTGCCCTATATCGGCAGAACAAAATCCGTCAGCAATTGTATTGTTGCCAGTGGACACGCAATGATCGGTCTCAGTCTCGGTGCCGGAACAGGTCTGCTCGTAAGCCAGCTGGCAAACGAACAACAACCGGAAATGGATTTAAGGCCATTTGATGTAGGGAGATTTGATTGATAAAACTTCCCGTAAATTGCGGCAAATATTCTTGTATGAAAAAAATATGGTTGCTTGCGTTCATCCTGTCAGCATTTTTAATAAACGCGGATGCCCAGCACAAACTTGTCAAACTATGGGAGTCGGATACCACTTTGAAAGTACCAGAGTCAGTGCTATATGATGCCGGCGACAAAATTTTATATGTAACCAATATTGACGGCCAGCCATGGGATGCAGATGGAAAAGGTTCACTTGCCAAAGTGGGACTCGACGGCAAAATCATCAATGCTGAATGGATAACAGGCATGCATGCGCCAAAAGGCATTGGCCGGTATAAAAACAAACTCTACATCGGCGACGTAACTGAAGTTGTCGTGATCGATATCAGTGCTGGTAAAATTGAAAAGAAGATTGCTGTACCGGGATCTTCGGGCCTGAACGATGTATCTGTTGATCCGTCAGGAGTTGTATATGTTTCCGATTCCAGGGCGAAAAAAGTTTTTCGTCTCGACAATGAAGTGCCGACCCTGGTGATTGACAGCACCAATGGCCTGAAAGGTCCGAACGGCGTACTTATTCACAATGGCGAATTATTCGTGCTCGATGCAGGAGCGATGTATTCTGTAGGTGCCGATAAGGTGCTGAAGAAAATTGCAGAAGGAATGGACGGCGGAACAGATGGCATCGAAAACGTCAAAGGAAAAGAATTCATTGTAAGCTGCTGGGCTGGTCAACTTTTCTATATCAATGCCGACGGAACAAAAGAAACGCTGCTGGATACACGTCAACAAAAAATTAACACGGCTGACATCGGTTATGACGCAAAAAACAGGATCTTGTATGTTCCAACTTTTTGGAAAAACAATATTGTGGCCTACAGGGTAGATTAATAAATCATATGGATTGTAATTCTTCCTCCATTTCATACGCCGGCACAGGTTCTTTCACAAAGATCATCCTTGATTATCTCGCAGATTCGCAGGAGCTTTCTCCTTTTTATGCGCATCGTCCTGATAAAAAAGGAATTGACGGAGCCATAAAAAACAGGACGAAGTTCCCGACAGATCGAAGACTTATTCACAAAGTCCTTCGGGCACAATACGCAGGCTTGAGCGCTGCAAAGGCAGTTGATGAAAACATAGAAAAACTGCTTGATGAAAATACCTTCACGATAGTCACTGCACATCAGCCCGCCATTTTTACAGGGCCTCTTTATTTTATTTATAAAATTCTTCATACGGTCCGCCTGGCAAACGAACTCAATGCTGAAAAAAAAGGCATGCACTTCGTACCTGTATTTTATATGGGAAGCGAGGATGCAGACCTCGAAGAGCTGGGGAAATTTTACCTGGGTGCCGATAAGATCGTCTGGCCCACCACACAAACAGGGGCGGTGGGAAGAATGAATACAAAGGGCCTCGATAAACTCATCAGCCGGGTGGAAGGGGAGCTGAGTGTAAAACCTTTTGGAAAAGAACTTGTATCGATGCTGAAAGCATCTTACGATGGCAATGACAATATTCAGCAGGCGACCTTCAAATTTTTGCATGCGTTGTTTGCAGAGTATGGACTTATCATCTTGATTCCCGACAGTGCCGACCTGAAAAGGGCGATGATACCGGTTTTCACAGATGAACTTTTTAATCAGTGTTCATCGGCGATTGTGCAGGAGACCATCGAAAAATTGGGTACTCATTATAAAGTACAGGCATCGCCACGTGAGATAAATCTTTTTTATCTGAAAGACGATAACAGGGAAAGAATAGAGAAGAAGGAAGACAGATGGATCGTTGTAAACCGGGATATTTCATTTTCAGCTGATGAGCTGAAAGCGGAACTCGATGCATATCCGGAAAGGTTCAGTCCGAATGTGATCCTGCGCGGCCTTTTTCAGGAAACCGTGCTCCCCAATATTGTTTTCATCGGCGGCGGTGGTGAGCTGGCTTACTGGCTGGAGCTTAAATCCCTTTTTGAAAACTACCAAACGCCTTTCCCGGTGCTTGTTTTAAGAAATTCTTTCCTGCTGGTAGAAGACAAATACAGTGAAAGAATTTCGAAGTTATCGCTCGATGTGAAAGATTTTTTTCAAAACGCAAACGTCATACTAACGTCGGTGGTTAAGCGAAAAATGAATGGCAGTCTCGAATTGCAGGATGAAGTAACGGAGGTAGGCAACATGTATGCCCAGCTGAGAAAAAAAGCAGAGAAAATTGACAAGAGTCTTACCAGGCATATTTCAGCACTAGAGGTAAAAACGCTGAAGCCGCTGAAAGAGTTGGAAAAGAAAATGCTTCGGGCCGAGAAGAGAAAATACGAGGATCAGCATCGGCAGATCCAGGCGGTCCGAACGGCACTTTTTCCATCCGACAGTCTGCAGGAACGAATTGAAAGTTTTATGCCCTGGTACGCACAACACGGAAGGGCATTTCTGGATTGTATTTTGCAAAATTCGCCTGCACTTACAGACGGTTTCGTCATTCTTGAAACCAGAAAATCTTAGATATTTTCTTCCAGCAGCCGGATAAAATCCGATCTGTCAATCATGCGGGCTCCCAGACTTTCCAGGTGGCTGGTATATACCTGGCAGTCGATTAGTTGCACCTCTTCTCTGATAAGCTGCTCTACATAACTGATAAATGCAAACTTGCTGGCGTTGCTGACTTTGCTGAACATACTTTCTCCGAAAAAAACGTTTCCCATTCTGATCCCGTAGCAGCCGCCTACCAATTCATCGCCCGACCAGACTTCTGCACTGTGCGCGTGGCCTGCGTGATGAAGAGAGATATATGCTTTTCTCACTTCTTCTGTAATCCATGTGCCTGCCTGGTCTTTTCTGAAAGTTGTTTTGCAGTTACTGATAACCTGTTCAAAATCCTGATTGATGGAAAAGCGAAATTCCTTGCGTTTTAAAAGTTGGCGCATGCTCTTGCTTACCTGCAGTTCAGTCGGGAATAGCACGAACCTCGGATTGGGTGACCACCAGAGGGGAGTGTCACCTTCAAACCAGGGGAATATCCCCATTGCATATGCTTTGAGGAGTCGCGCTTCGGATAGATCGCCCCCAATGGCAAGAAGGCCATCGGGTTCAGCAAGATGGACCGGTGGAAAGTTGATGTCTTTGTCGAGTGCAAAAAGCGCCAT
>JACMLD010000253.1 GCA_014379785.1 Chitinophagaceae bacterium | reverse complement strand
TGAGCTCACCGAAATAAGCATTCATGGATTTGTTGTTGAATTTTCTTTGCATAAGATATCTTCTCCCGTGCAGGTACATGAAAATTCAGTGCCAGCATAATCTGCGCATAAACCCTGAAAATCAGGTGCCCATGAGTAGCATTTTCCTCAGTCTCAG
Source organism: Chitinophagaceae bacterium (assembly GCA_014379785.1). Taxonomy (GTDB): domain Bacteria; phylum Bacteroidota; class Bacteroidia; order Chitinophagales; family Chitinophagaceae; genus JACMLD01. The sequence goes on along the minus strand of JACMLD010000253.1, from coordinate 6,801 downwards.
TGGTTTTTGAGCAAAGTGTGGAAGCTGTAAACTCCGGCAGAAGCTGTGATAAAAAGCGTCGATTTGCCTGGGCCTCCCCAGGCGATATTGTAGGGAGTTTCCGGCAGCTTGATGAGGGCAAGGCGGCGACCCGAAGCCGATACTACCAGGATGCCCTTATCGGTACAGAGATACAGATTCTCAAGCCTGTCGGTTTTGATACCATCCGCGTTTTGTTCAATAAAAATGGACTGACCTTTAATTTCTCCGTCCTTTGTCAGCTCAAATTTCATGATACGGGGTTCATCGGGGTGATTGGAACTCACATAAAGATGTTTTTCGTCCGGCGAGAGGCAGATGCCGTTCGGATACCTGAAACCTTCATATATCAGTTTGGTTTCCCCGTCTTTTATCTTGTAGACTCCACCCCTTGGCTGGTGTGTTGTGGGGTGCAGCATCTGGTCTTTTAGTCCATAGGGCGGGTCTGTGAAGAAAATATCGTCAGAAGAACAAATGACCAGGTCGTTGGGGCTGTTTAATGGCTTTCCTTCGAAGCTGTCGGTGATGATGGAAAAGCCATTTTCTTCGAGGGCGGCGATGGCATGGTTTCCATGCTGACAGAAAATCACTTGTTTTTTGCTGTTGATTGCAATGGCGTTCGAACCGATCATCTCTGATAATCCTGCTTCATCTTTTCCAGTAAAGCCACTCGGGTCGAGGACCACGGTAGCAAACCCTTCACGTTCGAGTTTGTACATTTTATTTGCGGGAATATCGCTGAAGAGAAGGTAGCCGTCGGGGTGCCATACCGGACCTTCGGTAAACTGATAGCCTGCTACTAACTGTTCGGCATGCGAATCCGGCGGCAAGATGTCCATTGCTTTTTCGTCGTATATGATGAGTCCGTTTGGTTTCATTTATTAATTTATTACGGTGGCTTTTGATTCTTCGATCCACACGGAGACTGACGCGTCATTTACGAAGAAAGTGGCAAATCCGTTTTCGTCAATGATCACCTTCTCTTCGCGCCCGCCCGTGATATCGATAAAGGTTTTATTTGCGTGACGGTTACCGATTTCCATTGATTTTTCGCCCGCTGTTCCGTTTGTAATCAATACGGCGCATCCTGACTCGGGCATGTCATCATTGCCTTCGCGTGTCCAGCCAATGGTGTTCGGATGATCAAAATAATCCCGTTGCATACCATAGGCAAGGTTTTTTCTCACCACCAGCATCTTGCTGAGGTGCTGTACCGGTACCATGTCTACGTTCACTTCCTGTTCCTGGATAATGTCATTGTACTTGGCGCCGTAATAACCGGCATAAAAAACACACGGAATTCCCTGCTCACGGAGAAGTATAAGCGCATATGCCAGTGGCTTGAACCAGTAGTCAACAGTTGACTCGAGTGATTGCAACGGTTGTGTGTCATGGTTGTCCACGAAAGTAACTGACATGTCCGGCCTGACTTGTACAAGTGTATTGTCGAATATGGTCCGGAGATCATATTCGTTGCCTCTCAAAGACGCCAGGTAGAAGTTGAAGTGCAGCGGCACGTCGAACAGTTGTGTCCGGTCTCCTAATGCGCTGAGATATTTGAGTAAGATATTTACATCGCGGTGCCAGTATTCGGCCACGCAAAAAATGTCTTTTTGAAAATGGTTTCTAAGAAAGTCCAGCCACTCTACAAAAAAGGAGGGAGTGATGTGTTTCACGGCATCCAGTCTGAGGCCATCAATTTTCGTAAGTTCGAGATACCATTGGCCCCACCATCTCAGTTCGTCGCGCACGTGTGGATTTCGGAATTCTATGTCTGAGCCCATGAGGTAATCGAAGTTGCCTTTTTCATCGTCGACCATTTCTTCCCAGTCTTCTCCGTATTCGCTGATGATACTATAGATGGTGTGAGGCTGGTGAGTACCACCTGCTCCCGTGAAACTGTGCCAGTCCCAGACATACTCGGAATATTTTCCCTTTCTGCCGGGAAATGTAAATTTCGTATATACTTCTGCCTCGTGTTTCTCACCTCTGTGATGGTGCCTGTCTTCGTCGTCTACCGCAATCACGGTGACGGTTTCTTTTTCATCGGCTCCCAGTTTGTGATTGAGTACGATGTCTGCTGCAACGCCGATGCCTTTTGAGTGAAGAGCATCTATGCATTTCAGATATTCGTCTTTTGTACCGTATTTGGTAGGAATGGTTCCTTTCTGATCAAATTCGCCAAGATCAAACAGATCGTATACTGCATATCCTGGCTCATATTGGCCGTTAGCGGATTTATAAGCAGGGGGCAGCCATACGCGTGTGATGCCAAGCCATTTAAGATGTTCAGCCTGTTCAGCGCAGTGGTTCCAAAGGGACCCGTCGCTGGGATAATACCAGTGAAAGAATTGAAATAAAGTCTGATTGTTCATTTTTATTAAGATATTTTTTCCAGTCCTTGAAATGTAATGGGTACTACCAGTGAGATATCATTTTGTTTGAAAGCATTTGTCACACTTAAAACAACATCGTGCTGCGCTACCATATATCCGGGTGGCAGATGATTGTATATCCAAACCCAGATAGACATTTTGATCGAGTTTTCTCCAAATCCTGTAAAATACACTTCCGGCTTTCTTTCCTTGTGCAGATAGGGAATGGTATTCACGGCAGCAATGGCAGCGTCAAGTGCTGTGGTCAGGTCACTGGTATATGATATGGCAAGATTGAATTCAATTCTCCGATCGGCGGTAAGCGAATAGTTGATCATCGGCTTCTGAAAAATATCCTTATTAGGAATCATCAGATGAAGGCCGGAAAAGGTACGGATAGTGGTTGATCTGAGCTGTATCTCTTCAATATTACCGATAAAGCTGTTTGTTTCAACAGTATGTCCAACTTCAAATGGCTTTTTGAAGGCGATAAATACACCTGATATGAAGTTAGATGAAAGATCCTGAAAAGCAAAGCCCAGTGCAAGTCCGATGATACCGGCGCCTGCGAGTAACGATGATACTGCTTTATCGAGCTGCAAAATATCAAGGACGATAAATAATCCGATAAAGAGAATCACAACTTGTGTGACAGTCGAAAAAAGATTGCTCACCGAGACTTTTCCGGAAATCCTGATGCTCAGTCTGAACAGCAGTTTGCGGGTCCATCTTGCAATGAGGTAAAACACCACTAATACAAGCAGAGCCAGCAAAATGTTGGGCAAAATTTTGATGAAGTGAATCCACCACCTTGCGAGCTTTTCGCCAATTATATCGAGCCAGTTATACATTCTCTTGGGTTAAGCGACCATTACTCGTATTTTTCATACACAACGTGGATCTGACTTCTGATCTCATCCATTGTCTCAAGCATGTCGAGGCTAAAATGTTGGGGGAGAAGGTTACTGTAACTTTGATTGTTTCTTACGCAGCGGGCTACTTCGTCAACTTCAAATTGAAAGCCGTGTCCTTCCCATTCGCAGGGGTATGCCATTTTTGTACCATTGTAAAGATTTACTTCTATGCCCGCTGGTTTTTCGGTCCATGGAGCGAGAATTTTTATGATTCCCTTATCCCCGATGATTTCAGCCAGTGACTCCATCTGTGTGATGATGGAAGAGTCAAGCATAGCATACTGACCATTACTGTAGTTGAGGAGGATTGCGCAGGTTTCGTCTATCCCTTTATCCGAAATCTTAGCGAAGGATTTTATCTCTGCCGGTTTTCCCAGGAAAAACATGGCAAGAAAGACCGGGTATATACCAAGATCGAGCAGGGATCCGCCGCCGAGGTCTGGATTGAAATATCTGCTATTGGGATCGTAGGGCGCTTTGTAACTCATGGATGCCTTTATGGCAACGATATCGCCGATGGTTCCCTGCTCAACCATTTTTGTTACCAGTTCAATACTTGGTAAAAAGCGGGTCCACATTCCTTCCATCAGAAAGGTTTCGTTTTCTGTGGATGAAGCCATCAGTTCATTCATCTGGTCTGCATTGATCGCTATTGGCTTTTCGCAGAGTACCGGAATTTTTTTTCTGAGACACGCAAGTGCTTCCTCCCGGTGAAGGGTATGCGGTGTAGCAATATATACCGCATCAACATCTGCTTTTTCAATAAATTCTTCCATTGATGTATATACGTTGGCGATATCGTATTTGGAAGCAAATTCTTCCCCTTTCTCCCGGTTGCGTGAGTAGATGGTTGTGACCTTGTGCGGGCTGGAGGCGAACTCTAAATCTTTGGTAAAGTCATTGGCGATTTTACCGGGACCGATGATGCCCCATTTGAATGTATCCATAGACAGGTTTTCAAGCAGTTGTGAAAATACTGTTCCATGCAAATCGCATGACAGAACCGTCAGGATGCAGGTTGGCGGGGAAATATTTCTACAGTAGCCTGGGAAAATGTAAGAAATATGTGACGCCAAAATGGTATGGCTTTTACATAGGGATGAATATGAAAAGAGATGGTTCAAATATCAGCCTATGGCAATCTGCCATTCCTGATTTTAAAGAAAAACAGACAGCTTTTTCTGACCGGAAATTTGACGTGGTTGTAGTTGGTGGTGGTATAACGGGACTTTCCACGGCCCTGAAAATTCTGGAATCGGGCAAATCCTGTTTATTGGCGGAAGCACAGGAAATAGGATTTGGCACCAGCGGCGGCACGACTGCACACCTGAATAATTTTTTTGATACACCGTATTACCAGGTAGAAAAAGATTTTGGTGCGGCCAGTGCACAACTGCTTGCGAAAGGCGCAAACGATGCTATATCGCTGATTGTTGAGAACATTCGTAAATATTCTATTGATTGTTCTTTCTCTAAACGGGAAGGTTTTCTCTTTGCGCTGGATGAGAAGCAGAAAGATGAACTAGAAAAAATTGTTGAAAGCGCGAAGAAGGTTGGTGTGCCGATGGATTTTACAAACACATCACCATTCCCGGTTCCATATATTTCCATTGCAAGTGTCGAAAATCAGGCCCAGTTTAATCCCGCGGCTTATATGCAGGGACTGGCGAGTGTATTCGAGAATGCCGGTGGTGTAATCCTGCAGCATTGCCGGGTTACAGAGATCAGCGGTGATGAAGAACTGGAAGTAAAAACATCGCGCGGAATTGTGAAGGCTTCGGCGGCTGTTTATGCCACTCATATACCTCCCGGCGTCAATATTCTTCATTTTCGGTGTGCGCCTTACCGGAGTTATGCTTTGGGACTAAAGCTCAAAGGAGAATATCCCGAAGCACTGGGCTATGATCTTCATGATCCTTACCGTTATTATCGGACTCAGGAGGTAGATGGACAAAAATATTTAATAGCAGGGGGAGAGGATCATAAAACAGGGCATGAAGAAAACACAAATGCGTGCTTTGCGCATCTCGAAAGCTATGTGAGAAAATTTTTCGATGTGGAAGAGGTAGCCTTTAAATGGTCTTCGCAATATTTTGAACCCGCGGATGGAGTTGCCTATATCGGGCATCTTCCCGGCAATCCTGAGAATGTGTTTGTGGCCACCGGATTCGGAGGCAACGGGATGATATATGGAAGTTTGTCGGCCCTGGTGCTTGCCGACCTTATACGCGGTAAAAAAACAGAGTACGCAAAACTGTTTGATCCCAGCCGTATCAAGCCTGTTGCCGGGTTCTCAAACTTTGTAAAGGAGGCCGCCGATGTTGTTGGCCACTTTATCGGTGACAAGGCAAAAATCGAAAAAATTGATTCCTTCAGCGACCTGGCAACCGGAGAGGCAAGGGTGGTCAGGCATGATGGCCATGTGTTGGCGCTTTATAAAGATGAGCAGCAGAGATTGCATGCAGTCAATTCTGCCTGTACACATATAAAATGTACTGTGGCGTGGAACGCAAGCGAAAAGAGCTGGGATTGTCCCTGTCACGGCTCGCGCTTTTCATATGATGGCACCATGCTTACTGGTCCCGCCAGAAAAGACCTTGAAGTAATCAAGCTGGCCTGAAAATTTATACAATTACAAAAACTCTAATTATGGAAAATGAAGTATCGGCTCCGCAGGCCATGAACATAAGCAGTCCGGAAAGGGTGGTGTCATTGGTGGCAGGCTCATTTCTTTTAATTGACAGCATTTTCAACCGCCATTTCAGGCTTCCCAAGGCACTGGCAGCGGGATATATGTTGTATAGGGGAGCCACCGGCAATTGCAGCCTTTATGCGCTCTCCGGCAAGGAATCCGTCATTCAGTCAAAAAACATCAATATCCGGGTGGAAATGTTTATCGATAAGCCGCGTGTGCAGGTCTATGAAACATGGAGCAATCTCGAAAACCTTCCGCATTTTATGAAGCATTTGAAATCTGTGAAGAATGTGCATGATGATATCACGGAGTGGAAGGCGAATATTCCGGGGAAACTTGTGCCCATTCAATGGAGGGCAGCGACTGTGCGCAACGAACCTGGAGAAATGATCTCCTGGAGATCTTTACCGGGCTCAGCAATCGAAAATGCCGGAAAAGTTGAATTCAGAGATGAAGAGCCCGGGGTTAGCACCACTTTACATGTTACGATAACATATCATCCTCCAATGGGTCTGGCGGGAAATGCTCTGGCAGAATTTTTCCAGCCTGCGCTCGAAAGGATTGTTCGTGAAGATATTTTTCGTTTCAAGGAGTTTATAGAAACGCCAAGCGGTGAAGCCTGGAAGATGCCTGCTGAGCAGTGGGTATAATTTAGCCTGTCATTTCGACCGAGCGAAGCGAGTGGAGAAATCCCCCACCGACCCGCTCCCCGGCTACCGGCTGGGGATGCCTCGACTTCGCTCGGCATGACTGTCATTCAGGGCTCCAATTACACGCAACTTCTTGCGGAATCAGGAGT
>JACMLD010000252.1 GCA_014379785.1 Chitinophagaceae bacterium | reverse complement strand
TTGTTTTTTTATCAGGATTTTTTATCGACCAGCAAAACCACCACCGCTCTTGCAGGCAATGCGACCCGAATGCCGCCTGTTGCCGAAGCGGAATATGGTACCAGGTCGGCGTAGGACGCGGGACCACCGGAAACATAGTCAGGCCCTTTCCCATTGACAAAAACCTTCCCGGAGAATTCGCCGTTATCGCTGCCACCGGTCAATGTATACCAGTAAAAACGACTGCCGGTAGTGAAGTTGTCGATGTTTACCTGCACAGTTTGCGGAGTGGTGGACTTGTTTACCAGCGTTATTCCAACCTGCCCGGAGCTGAAGCTCGATGCAGATGTTTCCACAGCCGGATTGCTGACTACAGAAGAAGAGATAGCCCGGTCGCCCAGAAATTTCTTAAAGAAAAACATATGATGAAAAACGGGTCGGGGGTTCCATTTAGGTACGCCACCTGGTTCGTCGCCATTGTTAAACATCGCATGATCATTGCCGTTATCCCAGCCATTTGCAAGATCCCATCTGGCGGACAGGCCATATTTGCTTTTGAGCAATTCACCCAAAAGAATCACGGCATGCATGCCATTCACATGTGATACCATCTGGCGGGAACCCACCGCAAAAATATTCCATTCGTCGAGTGCCACAGGTTTGATGGTTGCTCCGCCGGCAGTGAGCGTCTGCTGGACAAAATCGATCATCTTCTTTGGTTCGTTTACCGCAGATGCGAGCACTTCATCCGCATTCGAATTGGTATTGTATGGAGTGAAATAATTATGCACTACGTAATAGTCCGGGCTGTTGCCGGTCTTTGAAAGCAAACCCGTATTCCAGGTTTTCTCAGTATTGGTTGCCCATGATGCGCGCGGGGCTTCCGTCATAAGAGCTCCAATCTGAATGGTCCTGCCAATTTCGGCAGCAGCTTTTCGCATGGAGTCTGCGAAAACTTTAAAATGCGCTCCATAAACTTCTCCGGTGATGATGGCTGGTTGTCCGTCTTTGTTGTCTGCGGTATTGATGCGGTGTCCAGCTTCCCAATCACCAAAATTTTCATTGCCAATTTCCCAGTACCTCGTGCGGCCATTGTCATACCTCACCCAGTCAGCTGCAAGATGCGCGCCAGCGGCTACGGGATTGGCTGATTTTCCATAGCGCGCATATCCATAGTTGATGGTGATCAGGCCTTTGTTGCCGGTCTGCTGCAACATGGCGTAGTAGTTGTCAACGGAGAGTGTCCAGCTTTCGGGATTCTTTCCAAACCAAAAACCCGAGGGCTGCTTTGTGCCGTTTGCCTGCAACAGTGAATCCGGCGCATCTGCAGGAGCTACTCCCTTTTGTGCGTTCCAGAAAAAAACATCACTGATGCTGCCACCGGGAAACCGGATGATATGCGGGTGAAGATTGGTTACATGCGTTATCAAAGGCGCTTCGGTCACCATTTGTGTCATCCAGAGATTGGCATTGTTACCAAAAATGGCCGGAGGAATTTTTGTGAGGATCGCTGAAGCATTCACATTTAGAATCGTAGAAGCGGAAGCCGGAATCGTAGTGTCTTTAAAATTAGTGATACTGATCGTTCTGGCCTGCCAGTCGTCGAGAAAAAAACCAATTGTTGCAGCAGTGGGTGGATCCACGGCGGGCTGAATGACAGGTGGATTGATAACAGGCGCGGGTGTGCCGGATTTTTTGCAGGACAATACTGTGCCAGTTGCAGCAACTATGGTAAATAGCAGCAGGCATTGCAGGGGCACGGAAAAATTCCGTAGAATCATCTTATATATTTTGCGGCACCGTCGTTTCTGGTCTTTGTCTTCCTGATCAGTTTTTCAGCTCAAGTACAACCACACTCTGCGCAGGCAGCTCAACTATCAGGGCATCTCCTTCTTTCTTCGCACCTGTAAATGCAACAGGTTTTATCTTGCTGTCATTCTGAAAACTGTTTACATCCGTCAGTTTTGCAGAAGTAATGATCTGTCCCGAAACAGATTTCCAGTTCACTCCCGAAAGAATTGAATTTACAGAAATCTTTTTATTGGGATCGAGATTTACAAATGAAATATGCACCACTCCGGTGGGATCCTGGGAAGCGGATACGTTTACAGCCGGCAGTTTAATATTATCGAGGGTATAATGCGGTGTACTCACCTGTATCGGAAGCAGTTTTGCATCCTGGTGCACTTTGAAAAGATCAAAGACATGATAGGTGGGCGTGAGCAACATCTTATTGCCTTCTGTCAAAATAAGTGCCTGCAGTACATTTACTGTTTGTGCCAGGTTGGCCATTTTTACACGCTCAGCATGGTTGTTGAAAATGTTGAGGTGTACGCCTGCAATGAGTGCATCACGCAGACTGTTCTGCTGATAAAGAAATCCCGGATTGGTGTTTGGTTCAACGTTTGTCCATATGCCCCACTCATCTACTACCAGCGCAACTCTTTTCTGCGGATCGTATCTGTCCATGATGGCAGAGTGACGGGACACCAGTTCATTCATATACAGCGCCTTCTTCATGGTAGCCGCATATTCCTTTTCGTCAAAAGCAGTGGCCGACCCTTTATCGCCCCAGGTTTTTGGTACGGTATAATAATGGAGTGAAATTCCCCACATCATATTGAGCGGCACTTTGCGCATCAGTGTTTCTGTCCAGTTGTAGTCTTCACTGTTTGCACCGCCGGCTACTTTTTTCAGATTGGCACCTGGATAATTTTTGCAGTAGGACGCATACCGTTTGTATTGATCGGCATAGTACTCGGCAGTCATGTTTCCGCCGCAACCCCAGTTTTCATTGCCCACGCCCCAGAACGCAACATTCCATGGCTCGTTTCGCCCGTTCTGTTTTCTTATCTCACTCATCGGACTCTGTCCGTTGAAGTTGAGATATTCAATCCATTTGCTCATTTCTTCCACAGTACCTGAGCCCACGTTGCCGGCGATGTAAGGTTCGGTGCCGAGCATGCTGCAGAGCTCCAGAAATTCATGTGTACCAAAGCTGTTGTCTTCAGTCACTCCACCCCAGTTTGTATTGACCATTTTTGGCCTCGCTTTTCTCGGACCGATGCCATCGCGCCAATGATATTCATCAGCGAAGCATCCACCGGGCCAGCGCAGGTTGGGTATATTGATTTTTTTAAGTGCTTCTACAATGTCGAGACGTATCCGTCCTTTGTTTGGAATTTTCGAATTCTCATCAACCCAGAATCCATCATAGATACACCTGCCCAGATGTTCTGAGAAATGTCCATAAATATGCTTGCTGATGGTAGTGGATGGCGCATTGCCGTTTATGACAACTCTTGCAGATTGCTGGGAAAATGCTGATGTAAAAAAAGAGAGCAATGAGCTAAGCATTATCATTCTTCGCATTTAATTATTTTTTGTCGAAAACCTGTAGATGGTTGTGTGCATGTATTTCTCACCCGGCTTCAGAGTGGTAGAAGCAAAGTTTGGTTTGTTGGGTGCGTCGGGGAAATGCTGCGTCTCGAGACAGAATGCAGTGCGGAAATCGTATGCCTTTCCACCCTTGCCCTTTTCTGTGCCGTCGAGAAAATTGCCACCATAGAGCTGAATGCCTGGCTGGTCGGTTAGCACTTCCATAAAAATACCGGTCTTCGGTCCAAGGACGGTTGCCACGAGTCTTACTACACCGGCTTTTCCGTTGAGCGCAAAATTGTGGTCATAGCCTTTTCCGTTTTTCAGCTGCACATCGTCGTTCTCAATTTTTTGTCCGATCGGCGTTGGTTTGCGAAAATCGAATGCGCCGCCTGTTACTGGTTGGAGTTTACCAGTTGGTATCAACGTTGAGTCTACCGGTGTGATATTGTCTGCATCGATCATCAGGAGATGATCATTGATGGTGCCGCTTCCAGCACCGTTCAGGTTGAAATATGCATGGTTGGTGAGGTTCACAACTGTTGTCTTGTCTGTTGACGCATCGTATTCTATTTTTAAGGCGTTGTCGTCGGTGATGGTATAGGTAACCTTTGCATTGAGATTGCCGGGATAGCCCATATCACCATCGGGTGATGCGAGCGTAAACTCTATCGACGTGTCACTGAGCTGGTTGGCTGTCCACACTTTCGCATTGAAGCCTTTGCTGCCGCCGTGCAGTGTATTTGGTCCATCATTCAGATCGATCGAATATTCTTTTCCTTCGAGTGTGAATTTTCCTTTGCCGATTCTGTTTCCGTAGCGGCCAATGGTGCATCCGAAGAAGGGCTCTTTTGCTTTATGATATCCCGCAACTCCTTCGTGACCGAGTATCACATCTGTTTCTTTGCCGGCTGAGTCAGGTACTAAAACGCTGACGAGTCTCGCACCGTAGTTGGTAAGAGTTACAGTAAAGTTGTTTTTGTTTTTGAGTGTATAGAGATCGGTGTTGAGTCCGTCGATAGATTCCTGAAAGGATTTGTTAGCGGAGGTTTTCATAGCAGTATCTTGATTGGTATTTTCAGAATTGGTTGCAGCGGGGTCGTTGCAGGATTGAATGGCCAGGCCAAGTCCTATTGCCAGCAGGCAGATTGTCTTATTCATATAGCGGCGTTGATTTGATGTCAAGATAAAGAATATTTATTTATAATTGTCAGTCGTACATTTAATTTCCAACCGTCATTCAAAGGTTAGAATTTTCTGGTAATAATTTATATGTTAGATTAGATTTAAGAACACCAACACTATTATGACCCGATATAGCCGACAGACAAGATTGCTCGCAGCCATCGATTGCATCATATTTGGATTTGATGGACAGGAGTTGAAAGTTTTATTGATTCACCGTGCGTTTGAGCCGGAGAAGGGTAAATGGAGTCTGATGGGTGGGTTCATTCAACCCGATGAAGGATTTGAAGAAGCGGCGAGCAGGATCCTCCTCCAGCTGACGGGTTTGAAGGGTGTCTACCTGGAGCAGCTGCATGCTTTTGGGGATCCGGCACGCGACCCTATTGAGCGGACCGTATCGGTAGCTTATTTTGCATTGATCGATATTCATAAATATGAAAAGCAGCTAAGCGAAGAATACCATCCGGAATGGTTTCCGATTGGCAGCATTCCCAAACTGATCTTTGATCACGCGCGCATCATCGAGATGGGCAAGGAAAAGCTGAGGTATAAGGCGGCACTCCATCCCATCCTTTTTGAGTTACTGCCGGAGAAATTTACCATTCCGCAGCTGCAGAGTCTCTACGAAGGAATCTATGAGACAGGACTCGACAAGCGCAATTTCAGCCGGAAGGTTTTGTCGACCGGCCTGCTTATCAAACTGAAAGACAAGGAAAAAACCAGTTCAAAAAAAGGCGCATTCTACTATAAACTCGATAAAAGAAGGTACCAGGCCAAATTCCAGGCATTTCTCAATATAATCCCCAATGCGCATAAATTATCCTGACTTTTTTGGATATTAAAATATAAGTGTTACTTTGACACGAATTGCCATAGGATGAGAGATACATATGTAATCGGGGTTGATTACGGTACAGATTCTGTCCGTTCCATAATTGTTGATACTTCGAACGGCCGCGAGGTTGCGGCATCGGTTTTTGCCTACCCGCGCTGGCGCGACGGACTATTCTGCGATGCAGCTGCACAGCAGTTCAGACAGCACCCGCTGGATTACCTGGAAGGGCTGGAAGAAAGCATCAAATCCTGCCTGGCAAAGGCGGGAAAAGACATCGCCAAAAACATAAAAGGAATTTCTATAGACACCACAGGGTCCACTCCTGTGGCGACAGACGCCAAAGGCACGCCACTAGCGCTGTTACCGGAATTTGAAAACAATCCGCACGCAATGTTTGTGTTGTGGAAAGATCATACCGCTATTCGCGAAGCGGCAGAAATCAACGCTCACGCGGCTTCCGGCTGGGACCAAAACTATCTGCAGTTTGTCGGTGGCATTTATTCATCAGAGTGGTTTTGGGCAAAACTGTTGAAAACACTGAGAACAGACAGCGCAGTCGCAAAGGCTTGTTATTCATGGGTGGAGCATTGCGACTGGATTCCTTTTGTGCTCACCGGTGGCAACGACATCCACCAGATGAAGCGCGGCGTTTGCGCGGCCGGACACAAGGCGCTTTGGGCAGAGGCATTCGGCGGGCTTCCCCCCGACAATTTTTTCTCGCAGCTTGACCCACTGCTTACAGGTTTTACAAAAAGACTTTTCACCGA
>JACMLD010000251.1 GCA_014379785.1 Chitinophagaceae bacterium | reverse complement strand
CTGCTGATAATCGCTACCTATTATTTTAAGGAAAGCGTCAATAAATCGTTTATCCGAGTACGCAATGCCGTGGCGCAGCTGAATGCTTTTGTGCAGGAGCATATCACGGGCATGGCCATCGTGCAGGCTTTTGCCGCGGAGAAGCGGGAGTTTACAAAGTTTAAGAAGATCAATTCAGAGCACAGGAATGCCAATATAAACGCCATTTTCGCTTATTCTGTGTTTTTCCCGGTTGTGGAGATCGTGCTGGCAACAGGTGTGAGTCTGGCGATCTGGTGGGCTGCCAAACAGGCTATGAATCTGCCCGCAGCGGAGGCAAATGCCATGATCGGAAAGATCATTGCCTTTGTACAATTTCTCAACCTCCTCTTCAGACCATTGCGAGTGATTGCGGATAAGTTTAACGTATTGCAGATGGGGATGGTGGCGAGCGAAAGAATATTCAAGGTGCTCGACAACGAAGACTTCACGCCGGTGGGCAAGCCACCAACCGAAAACGGCATTTCGAAGGTGCAACTGCGTGGTGAGATTGAGTTCAGGGATGTGTCATTTGCGTATATCGATGACCGGTATGTGCTCAAAAATATTTCTTTCAAAGTAAAGCAGGGAGAAACGGTAGCGCTGGTCGGCCATACGGGTAGCGGCAAAACTTCGGTGATCAGTTTGCTGAACAGGCTGTACAGGATTCAGAAGGGAGCCATTCTGGTGGATGGTAAAAAGGTGGAGGATTACGGGCTCGAGGAACTGAGGAGCAAAATCGGCATCGTGCTGCAGGATGTTTTCCTGTTTTCCGCATCGGTTTATGACAATATTACTTTGAGAAACAGCGAGATCCCCCGCGAAAAGGTCATTGAGGCGGCGAAGATGATCGGGATGCACGAATTTATCATGCAATTGCCCGGCGGCTACGAATACAATGTCATGGAAAGGGGTAATACGCTATCCCTTGGACAGCGCCAGTTACTCTCCTTTATACGGGCCCTGCTGTACAATCCGTCGATATTGGTGCTGGACGAGGCGACTTCTTCGGTAGATACTGAAAGTGAGCAGCTTATACAACATGCCATCGATACGCTGATCGCCGGACGCACCTCTGTAGTGATTGCCCACCGGTTGTCTACCATCCGCAAGGCCGACAAGATAATCGTGCTGGACAGAGGAGAGATACAGGAATCCGGGAATCACGAAGAATTGCTGGCAAAAGGTGGGTTTTATGCAAGGCTCTACGAGATGCAATTTGACAGGAAAAGAGTATAATTTTTGATCATTTTCAAGCCTTTCGTCCTTATCTTTGCGCCAAATTTAGCACAGGTATGATGGTTAAAAGCTTCAAATCCTTAGTGGTGGCGGTTTTCAGTATTATTTTACTGGGATTGGCTACTTCAGCTAAGGCGAATGACGACAAGGGTGGGCATAATGATGAGACAAAGCCTGTATTTGATGCGAATGAAGTGATTTTTGAGCACGTGCTCGACGCCCATCAGTTCCATTTTCTTTCTTATACGGGCAAGGACGGCGAAAAGCACCATGTCGGTATTCCTCTGCCGGTGTTGCTTTATTCTCCACAGCGCGGATTCGACGCGTTTATGTCGTCCAGATTTCATCATGGTCATGAGACATATAAAGGATACAAACTCGAGCATGGCAAAATACATGCGGTAAAGGAAAATGGCGAGCTGGATGAAGCTGTAAAGGTGTATGATTTTTCCCTTACAAGAAATGTGGTGCAGATGATGCTTGCACTGATTATCCTGGTGGTTCTGATGATCAATGTGGCAGGGAAATACAAGAAAGGAATTGGTGTAACCAAGGCTCCTACTGGTTTTCAGAATGCCGTTGAGCCTGTAATCGCTTTTGTAAGAGATGAGGTTGCGAAGCCGAATCTTGGCCGCAAATACGAAAAATACCTGCCTTACCTGCTGACCGTTTTCTTTTTCATTCTTATCAATAATATTTTCGGATTGATTCCGGGTTCTGCAAACGTTACGGGTAATATCGCGTTTACAGCTGTGCTTGGGGTCATTTCATTTCTGGTCATTACCATCAGCGGAAACAAGCATTACTGGGGACATATCGCGAATCCACCCGTTCCTTTTGGTATAAAGTTTATCATGGTTCCCGTCGAAATCCTTGGCATCATTACCAAGCCTTTCGCCCTTATTATACGTCTTTTCGCCAATATGCTGGCGGGTCACATTATCATCATTTGTCTTGTTTCTCTCATTTTCATTTTCGGGGGATTGAGCAAGGCCGTGGGTTGGGGATTTTCGCCTGTTTCCATTGCTTTCGCGGTATTCATTTATCTCATTGAGGTTTTGGTAGCATTTATCCAGGCTTTCATTTTTACAAACCTGACAGCGGTATTTATCGGTCAGGCGATTGAAGAGGTGCATCATGATGATTCTCATGACCACCAGGGAGCAACGGCGCATCATTAAGTCTTTTTTTAAACAAACATAAACAGCAGATTATGGATTTATTAGTAATGTTAAGCACGACTCCATGGGCGAATGCCGGTGGTGCAATTGGTGCAGGACTTGCTGCAATCGGTGCCGGTATTGGTATCGGTCAGATCGGTAAAGGTGCGGTAGAAGCTATCGCACGTCAGCCGGAAGCAGTAAACGATATCCGCGCAAACATGATCCTTACAGCCGCCTTCGTTGAGGGTGTTGCACTGTTCGCGGTTATTGCAGGTATCCTTGCAATGTTCGTGTAAACACAAAGTAATTACTGCATCCAAAGCAAAGGGCGGAGGATGCAGTTAATTTTCAAAGACATCAATCAGACATAAACTTTTTTTATGGATTTACTAATACCGGCCTTTGGGTTGATTTTCTGGACCTTGCTGGCATTTCTGATCGTTTTCGCCATTCTGAAGAAATTTGCGTGGAAACCAATTCTCCAGTCACTGAAGGAAAGAGAGAACAATATCTCTGAATCTCTTGCCACCGCAGAACGTGTAAAGCTCGAAATGGCGCAGATGAAAAGTGAAAATGAAGAATTGCTTCGTCAGGCGCGTGAAGAGAGAGCCATGATGCTGAAGGAAGCAAAAGAAACCAAGGACCGCATCATCAACGAAGCCAAGGACTCTGCAAAAGCAGAAGCTGCAAAAATAATTATGGAGGCATCTGCCTCTATCGAGCAACAGAAAATGGCGGCACTGGTAGATGTGAAGAACCAGGTTGGTAACCTCGTCATTGAGGTGGCTGAAAAGGTACTTCGCCGTGAACTGAGTAACAAAGCCGAACAGGAAAACTATATCAAGCAGCTTGCACAGGGCGTAAAATTAAATTAACAAGAAGATGCGCAATCCACGTGTAGCAGCCAGGTACGCAAAAAGTATTGTTGGTCTCGCGATTGAAAAAAATCAACTCGAAGAGGTTTACAAGGACATGACCTACCTGAATGCCATTTGCAAGGCAAGCAAAGAATTTGTGGCCGTTCTCCGCAGTCCGGTAATCAACCCCGACAAGAAAGAAAAGATACTTGCTTCTATCACGGGTGGTCACCTGGGTCCCGTAACCATGGCCTATATCACGTTGCTCATCCGCAAGGCGAGAGAAGAAAACCTGCCGGAAATCATCACTGCCGTCATCACGCAGTACAATGAACTGAAAGGCATACACAAGGTAAAACTGACTACCGCCGAGCCGGTAAGCAATGAGCTGAAAGAAGAAATGATAGCAAAAATCAAAGCCGAAACGCCTTTGCAGAAAATTGAACTTGAACTGGAAACAAAACCTGATATCATTGGCGGGTTTGTGCTTGAGTTCAACAACAACCTTATTGATGCAAGCATAGAACGCGATCTGCGCGATATCAAGAAGCAGTTCGGGCGGAATATTTACGTAAGACAAATCAGATAACAAAAAAAACAGCATAACATGTCAGACATAAAACCAGATGAAATATCGGCCATACTGCGTCAGCAGCTGAGCAAT
>JACMLD010000250.1 GCA_014379785.1 Chitinophagaceae bacterium | reverse complement strand
GTTTGGGTCTCTACCTCAGCACGTCACTGCCCCACGGCTGTGTTCCTGCTGGCAGTCTTGATGTCGAGCATTGTTTAAACTCACCCGCAGGAGCCAAGGCCGCTACGGGCAGGTGACGATGCGTCGGTTGCGGTCACTCTGGAAGTCGGAGATCGTCATTCCGACTCCCTTCGCGCAGCGAAGTGGGCGGAGGAATCCCCTGCCGCTACTCAAAGTAATAGCTGGGGATGTCTCGGCTACGCTCGACATGACAATATGAAATCAATAATAAAACTCGAAGAACTTGCAATGACCATTGCAGGCATCTACCTGCTGACACAGCACAGTCTCGGTCTCTCAATTTGGATCTGGATACCGCTATTCCTGGCACCGGACATCAGCATGCTCGGTTACCTGGTAAACACAAAAGTCGGAGCATTCACATACAATGTTTTTCATCACAAAGGCATTGCCATTGCGGTAGCTGCTGCAGGCTATTTTTTTCACTCCGAGATCCTACTCACCACCGGATTGCTGTTGTTCTCGCACTCATCGTTTGACAGAATTATGGGTTATGGATTGAAGTATAGCACCGGCTTTAAAGACACCCATCTTGGCAGGCTGCCGGAGGGTGGAAAAGGTTCAAGAGAAAAGGCGTAATTTCTATCGCGAGAAAACCCCCTGCCACCATGACCACCTTACAAGATCCTGCACAAAAAAGGATAGTATCCATCGATCTGCTTCGCGGAATAATTATGATCATCATGGCCCTCGATCATACCAGGATTTATTTCCACGCCGATGCAAACAACTATGATGCGCTAGACCTTGAACAAACAAATGTCATTGTCTTCCTCACGAGATGGATCACGCATTTTTGTGCCCCCGTCTTTGTTTTTCTGTCCGGCACTTCCGCCTATCTCGTCGGTTTGAGAAAAGGTAAAAAGGAACTTTCGAAATTTCTTATTACAAGAGGACTATGGCTTATGCTGCTCGAGCTGACGGTAGTAAACTTCGGATGGTTTTTTAATATTGAGTTTCCCGTATTTTACCTGATAGTAATCTGGGCACTGGGATTGAGTATGGTTGTACTCGCAGCAATTATTCACTTGCCATTTAAGGTTGTACTCGCTGTCGGATTGATAATAGTATTAGGACATAATCTGCTCGACAATATTCATGTAGAAGGCACTGGCGTGAATGCTTTTCTGTGGGCGGAACTTCACGAACAAAAGAGATTTGATATAGCCGGCCACAGCGTTCGTACGGGATATCCCGTTCTCGCGTGGATTGGCATCATGGTTCTCGGCTATTGTCTCGGCGCGTTATACAAAACTGATTTCCCCGGTACGAAAAGACGAAAAATATTATTAACCCTGGGCATTTCATCTATCGTCCTTTTTCTTCTCCTCCGAACCATCAATGGTTATGGAGATCCGCATCCATGGTCCACTCAATCACAAATGAGCCATTCAATTTTATCATTCATCAACGTTACAAAATATCCGCCTTCACTCCTATACAGCCTCATAATGCTTGGACCTGCATTGATATTTCTGGCAATGGCTGAAAAGCCCGCCGGTCTTGCCAAACCAATCATTCATATTGGCCGTGTACCAATGTTCTTCTACCTAATGCACCTTTATCTGATCCATACTACAGCAATGATTGCCGCAGAATTATCGGGCTTCAAATGGTCGGACATGATATTGAGTCAATGGAGCTGGCTCGAACCACAATTGAAGGGATACGGTTTCTCACTTGGCTTTACTTACCTCGCCTGGGCGGTATTTATCCTCCTGCTTTACTTTCCATGCAAATGGTACGACAAATACAAAACTTCACACAAGGAAAAGTGGTGGCTCAGCTATCTGTAGCCAAAAAATATGCATATTACCACAATATCAACTCTGCCAATACCGGATAATGATCCGAAGGAAATTTTCCATGATACGTGTCCGTTAGTATCCCGTAACGTTTTACCTTAAAGTGGCTTGTTGTGAAAATATGGTCGATAATTTCTTTGGAAGGATTGCGCGACTGAAAACTGTTGAAGCTTCCGTTATTGGTATAAGGACTGGGAGCTTTGCCATAAACATCCTTAAGGTCATCACTATTATTGAGAGTGTTGTACCACTCGCTTTGATGACCACCATTGAAGTCACCGACCAACACTACAGGCGTCTTGCCAGCAATGGTTTTTATTTTTTGCAGAATAAGTTTCGCGCTTTCTTTTCTTGCTATCACGCCGCGATGATCGAAATGCACGCTGAATGCATAAAAAGTCTTGTTGCCGGTTCTTGTCGTCAGCTTGACCCAGGAGCAAATGCGGTTATTGCGTGCATCCCAGCCAAAGCCGGGTTTGTCGGGAGTTTCCGACAACCAGAAGTCTCCGCTGTCTTTTGCAATAAATTTTTCTTTCAAATAAAATATGGAGGAATGTTCGCCGGCTGCTTTTCCGTCGTCGCGGCCTAATCCATAGTGTGCGTACTCCGGTAGCATTGATTGCAGATCATCTATCTGATTGCGAAGACCTTCCTGTGTACCGACGATATCAAACTGGTGGAACCGGATAAGATTGGCGCAGATTGGTGCGCGATCAACCCATAGATTTCCTGTATCACCTTTATTGTCGTAGCGCACGTTAAAAGTGCCGGCAATCAGAGATTGGGATTGAGCGATTATTCCTATAAAACAGAGTACGAGCAAGTTTGATATAATACGCATAATTAAATTTTAAGTCATTTCGACCGAGCGCAGCGAGTGGAGAAATCCCCAGCCATCAGTAGCACTCAACTTCGGCCGGCTGGGGATTCCTCCATCCGCTCCGCTTTGCGGAGGGGGTCGGAATGACGTGCGTCAGCCAATTTGCACATTTACTAATTTGCTAATTGAACTTGCATCACCATCCCGCATTCTGCCCAAGCGCAGGATTCATCAGCAAATCAGCCTGCGGAATCGGATACAGATACTTTCTATACTCCCATTTTCTGTTCACATTATTTAACCAGGTAATTTCTCCGGAAGTGCCGTTTGACAAACGTTGAGGATTTGTATTCCCGTTAGCGAGCTTGTCCGAAACATTGATGAATGTAACACCGGCCTGTGCTGCTGGAGCAGTACCCTGGTAAAACAATACATCATTTTTCCCGTCACCATTCAAATCCATCGCTGTATTCAGGGCCGGAACATAAAAGCCATTCCATTTCATCGTCAGCAATTCTCCCCTTTTCCATCTCAGCAAATCATTGAATCGCTGGCCTTCCCATGACAGTTCTATTCCCCGCTCACGACGAATCTCAAGAACAGACGCATCGTTGATCAAAGGAAAATAATTCGATTTTAAATATTGATCAATCACGACCGGTTTTGTATTCAACCCACCTGTTATACCGCCCCTCGCTCTGAGTACACCAACTGTCTTCGCCCAGTCGGCATCTGTTAATGTACCCATCTCAGCTTTTGCTTCCGCGAAATTCAATAACACTTCCGCATATCGCATCAATGCTATCGAGTTGTCATTTCTCGTGCCGCCATCAAAATAAATATCGTCGAGTGTCCACTTGATGGGCTGATAACCTGTGTAAGTATAAGAGAACACTGGCGGCGCAGGCTCTGGCGTACCGCCATTCAGTCGCACATAATTGCCCATACGAATGGTTTGCTGCAAACGCGTATCACGGTTCTTTACCTCGTCCACAAAAAGTTTTGTCTGATACCCTGCCTCATTCGTAAATGGAGTGCCGTCAATTTTCAGATAGGTATTGACAAACGTTCTTGTGAAACTCAATCGGGAACCATAAGTAGCAGATGTCCAATACCAGTTAGCGTCATTCAAAACATTCAGGGTCTGATCGGAAACATTAGAGAGGATCACTTCAGTGGTAACCGGCAGTTTGCTGATAAACAACTGACGATATGCTGAATTCACCCCACCGGCTGTGCTGATGGTGAAACCTCCGCCAGTCATTACTTTCTGAGCCGCATCGACTGCTTCGGTCAGCCATTTATTCGCGGTTGGCAGCAGGCCTTCGGCAGCACCACCTACCGAATCATGGTACTTGCGGAATGTACCTTCAAACAAACAGATCCTCGACTTATACGCCAGTGCAACATTTTTTGTAATGAGGCTGCGGGTATTGTCGCTCGTTGTGATTTTTTCACAAGCAAAATTCAGATCTGCGAGCACAGAGTCCATCACCAAAACGCGGGGATCTCTTGGCTTTTTCAACAAAACAGTATCGGCGACATCAATTGGTTTACTATACCAGGGAACATTTCCAAACCTGACTACTTTGTCAAAATAAAACAAGGCACGGAAAAAACGGGCTGTAGCTGTATAGTTAACACGTATGTTTTCAGGAACCGCGGGGCTCGTGTTGTGCTCAATAAAGTAATTGATATTCCGTAGCGCCGACCAGCTCCAACCCGAACCCTGAGCAGCGGTAAATCCTGTCTCTGAAATAAACGAAGGAACATCTGTCCGCGCTGCATAGTCAGCCATATTGTCGGCGCGAACGATATCGTTGCCGGAAGGAAGATTATTGTAAAATGAGTTTACATACAACTGAACTCCCTTCTCACTTGAGAAGACTCCTAATTCTGAAGTGCTGCTCTGTGGCTCCTGATCAAGCTTGTTGCAAGAAACAAAAGAAGCAAAAACGACGACAAAAAATAATATCTTTTTCATTTCTAAAATATTCAATGATTTAAAAACCAATACTCAATCCTACAGTCCATCCTTTCAAAATCGGGTAGTTGTTACCGTTACCTGCACCGCCATCGGTAAGTACCCTGTCGGATCCCAGGATGTTTTCAACATCCAGGTTATGCGTCACCTTGTACATGGGCGAGTATGTCCAGATATTCTCACCAGAAATATATACTCTTGCCTGTGTCATCTTTGCTTTGCTGATAAGTGATGCAGGGAAGCTATATCCGAACTGAAGGCTTTTTAGTCGTACATAAGCTACATTCTGCAAATACTTTGTCTGAACGGTGGTAAGTGATCTGCCAGCACCCTGCGCGATATATCCTCTGAGACGTGGGAAATAAGTATCAGGATTTTGCTCTGACCAGATCTCGTCGACCATTTCTGTTGGTACGCGATTATATGGACGGTTATAAGGACCCCAGAAAGCATCTGCTTCTGCACCCGGCCACCAGTCCTGCTTTCCAACGCCCTGGAAAAATGCGCTGACAAAGAAATTATTCCAGTCGAAGTCAAACAGGCCGCCAAAAGAATATCTCGGCTGCGAATTGCCAATGATGCGGCGATCGCCCGGGTTAGCAACAGTATTCGCACCGGTATTGATTACACCATCCTTGTTAAGGTCAAGAAACTTGATATCACCAATCATTGTGTTTCCACCATTCGAACTTTTGATCAAGGTTTGCTGACTGGCCAGCGCTATATTGTCGGCAGTGAAAAAGCCATCAGTAACATAGCCCCATATATCTCCTACCTTCTGTCCAACATAGTAGTCACTTAGTAGTTTATTTGGATTGTTGTATCTGGTGATTTCAGCCTGATAGTCGCCAAGCGAAAGACGAATGCCGTAACCAAATTTTTTCGACGCGAGGTTGCCAGTATTGCGCCAGGCCGCTACCACTTCCCACCCTGTGGTTTTCAGGTCAGCATAATTCCCTCTTGGCACGCCGGTACCAAACACTGCAGGCAGCGATGGTCCGTTGGTAAACATATCGGTCGTATTACGCTGATACCAATCGGCGGTAATCTGAAGATGATTATTGAAAAGTCCAACGTCAATGCCAATATCGGCAGTAGTAACTTTTTCCCAGACAAGATTATCAGGCAATACTGTCGGCTGCGAGGTTGTCTGCGGGCGAATACCACCCAATACCCGGCCCGACTGGCTGATATTGAATTGCTCTATGAATGCATATGAACCGATGCTTCCGTTTCCGAGTGAACCATATGATCCACGAACTTTGAGGTCAGATATAATATTCTTCGAAAAATCCCAGAACTTTTCTTTAGACACTCTCCAGCCCGCCGACACCGATGGGAAAAATCCAAATCTTTTTTCTGGTGGAAATTTTGAAGAACCATCATAACGTCCATTTACTTCAAGCAGGTAACGCTCGTCAAATGTATAGTTGACGCGGAAAAAACCACCTTTAATATTCCACTGTTCGTACGGACTTGAAGTCGTAATCTGTGTGCCCAGTGCGAGATTGATATTTTGTGCATCATCCAGAATGAGACCGTTTCTCTGGACAGCCAGGCCTTTAAAAGTTGATTGCTCATAGTTATATCCGCCAAGCAGTTTTATATAATGCCTTCCTCTCAATGTGTTTTCAAATTCCGCGTAAATATTCGTTGCCAGGTATTGCGACTCAGACAAATATTCGCGGATATCGTTTGTTGTATTACCCACATACTCTACAACACCGGGTTTGCGGCTATAGGGAACAGCAACGCGCTTTTGGGTGGTATTGTCATCGAGATCCTGAATAGTAAAATCGGCCTTTATTCTGAAGGTTTTGTTGAAAAACTCCGAGGAGACGGCCGTACGGTTACGAAGAATTCTTTTATCGAAATCTATCCCGTTCTTTCCGTAGACGAAGTCCCCCACTGTGTATGCTGCTGAGTAAGAAAGATTGCCATCAGGATTAAAGAGTGGAGACATTTCATGTCCTTCGTCGGCAATATTTCTCCATATGCTACCACCTTCACCAACATTGAGTGGGTTGTGGTAGCGCATGTTGGAATAGTCCATATTGTTTTCAAGACGAAGCCATGGAAGCACTTGTATGCTGCCCTTTGCCCTGAAATTATACATCTTATAATCGTCGCTATTGTAGCGGAACATCCCTTCCTGTCCGAAATACCTGCCTGAGATCATGTAGCTCGACTTCTCAGTGGCACCGCTGAGGGAAATATTGTGGTCCATCGACCCCGTGCGATCTTTGTAAAGAATATTGTACCAATCAGTGTTTTCGTAGTAGACGTATTCTCCGTTTGCGTTGACTTCAGTTTTTGGAAGTGATGGGTCTTCGTTGCGGCGTTTGAGTTCTGCCAGATATTCCTGCGAAAAACGAACGGTCTTGTTTACGTTTTGCGGAAACTGTGAATAATCGTTCCATGCGCTCCATCCGTCGTTGAAAATCTTTGCAAACTCGTATCCATTGGTTACATAGTCGGGAACGACAATCGGATTTTTTGAAGAAAAATTGGTAGAGTAGTTGATGCTTGTTTTTCCTTTTACCGGGCTTTTTGTAGTGAAGAGCACAACCCCAAATGCAGCACGGGCGCCATATATAGCAGCTGATGATGCGTCTTTGAGAACAGTCACACTGGCAATATCGTTTGGATTCAGGAGACTTGGATTTCCTTCTACTCCGTCGATCAACACCAGTGCGTTTCCGCCTTGTCCGATGGATGTGTTGCCACGAATATTGTATGCAGGCGCCTGGGTTGGCTTACCGTCGCCCATTAAAAGGTTTAGATTGGGAATATATCCCTGGAGTCCTTGAGTAATATTTGGGAGCGACCTGTTTTCAAAAACTTTTCCTGACACCTGGTCAACTGCGCCTGTGAGGTTTGCTTTCTTTTGAGTTGAATATGCAATCACCACAACTTCCTCTGATGTGCCTGCTGAGGGTGCGAGTTTGATACCGAGTACTGGTGTGTTTGCGTCGACAGAAAAGTTGTCGCGAATGTCTGTTGTGTACCCGATATATGAAAATGCGAGTTTGTAATCGTTGCCCGTTGGCACGTCTGGTATGCTGAAAGCGCCTGTGGATGCGGATTGCACAACTTTACGAAAGCTTTCCGACTTATTCTGGAGCGTAATGGTCACTCCGGCCATCGGAGAAAGTTTTTCATCGAGTACTGTACCGCTGACGGTATTTTGTGCGAATGAAAAACTGAGGCAGCAGAGGAAAATAGTAAGCAGTGACAGATGCCGTTTCATGTAGTTTCAATTTGCGGCAAAAGTCTATCTTGGAGGGTAGATTAATGTTACCGGAAGGTTATTGGATGGTTAACAAAGTGCCAGTCATTCCGACTCCCTTCGCGCAGCGAAGCGGGTGGAGGAATCCCCTGCCGCTGGTTTGAGTCTCCACCTCCGCACGTCACTGCCCCGCGGCTGTGTTCCTGCTGTTATTCTTTATGTGATAATTTCTTTAAACTCACCGCAGGAGCCAAGGCCGCTACGGGCAGATGCCGATGCGTCGGTTGCGGGCATGTCGACGATCGGAGTCCGTCATCTCGACTCCTTTGGCGCACCAAGGGGTGGAGAGATCCCCTGCCGTTACTTCGAAAGTTTTGATCGGGATTTCTCCCTTCGGTCGGAATGACTATGGTTTCAAAACGGCTTCCTTACCATCATGATTTTTGACTTTCACATAGCTGCCGGCCCGTTTTGCATGGAGTAAGATGTTGCCATCACCATCGTCTGATAGATTTAGACCGGCGCCATTTTCTGCGGCAACGAGTTTTACGAGTGGAGCGCCTTTGGTATCGATTAATCTGAATACCACTGCCTGTGGATACGCGATACCAGCAACAGTTGCGGGTGGTTCGATGGTAAGCGTTGCCCGCCTGCGACCAAGACTGTCCGTTATTTCTATTGACTGAGCACGAAGTATTTTTGGTACTGATTCTTTTGGTGTCGATTGCGCCACAGAAGGTCTGAGATTCGCCAGCACTATGGTTGTCAGAACAAGATTTACAATGGTGATGGATATTGCGATGGGTTGCCATTTCATAAAGGAAGTTTTTGTTCCTTTAAAGTTCCGTCATTTTATTAGATGGCGGAAATGAAATGATATCGCCAAACAAGAAAAAATGGGAGTGGCGTAGTTTGAAGAACACTATTCTATCGGCGAAAGATGAAATCGCATCAGGTCACACTTTTTCAGAGCTTCGACGATAAATGAATATTGTGAATATTGTAATCGGGATGAAGCCACCACTAAAATGGTTTTGATCTTGACCTTATTTATATTTCTCAGCATAAACTTTTCAAGTTCACTCTTTGAGGTCAGGGTTGTCCACTCTCCGTTGAGCTTAACCGAGGTTTTGGCATCCTTATGAAATATTAGAAAATGCGACGTGTCATTTGGAGGCACTATCACCTTTCTTTTTTGACTGAAGTTTATCGTTTCAGAATAACGCAAAGTGTCCGAATGTTGGGCGAAACCTTCTTCTAAGGAAAATAGCAAAACGATTAAAATGAAAAATTTCATCATAATAAATATAAAAAATCTCTCCTATTCGGTACTTACTTTCCATGTATAATTAACACCTTTGTTCAAAGGTGGCCGAGAAACTAGCTTTAAAATACCTTTCAAAATCTCACAAAAAAAAGAAACTGTTTTCCAAAGTTTTTCCTTAATACCGAACCAAGGCCATTGTATTCTTGAGGATGATTCGAAAGAAAGTAACCTGTATAAGCGTGTTTTTTTGATAATTTTAATTTCTTAAATGAATAGCCGCATGACTACAGTAAATAAATTAATAGACACTTTAGATGATAAAATAACGAACTTATTCATCGATTTGTTTGCTGACGCCGACGAAAAGCTAAATATTAAAACATGGAGGGACAGATTCAATTTGGTG
>JACMLD010000029.1 GCA_014379785.1 Chitinophagaceae bacterium | reverse complement strand
GTCCCATGAAAACATACGAATAGGATGTTTCCGCCACCGGGATCATACCACCTGCCCTCAGGATATCGATGGGGTCTTCCTGTCCGTATGCGTTGAAATCACCTACGATCACCACGTCCTGATCTGCAGCTCTTGTTTTGGTTGTGGCAATAAAATTTAGCAATGCTGAGGCTTGCAACTTTCTTGAACTATTGAAACAGGATTGTCCATCGCCCTGATCTGCATTGGCGCCCGAAGCACCTGAACAGGATTTGGATTTGAAATGATTGACGATGAATGAAAATTTTTCTCCATTGCTTACAAGTGCAAATGTTTGGGCGATTGGCGGACGGTTATGCACCGAATTCATATCTGCAAATGCCAGGCCTTGCGGCGATACCTTTGCAGGCTTGTATATAATTGCCTGCCGTATGGCATCTGTGCCTGTATTTCCGTTTGGCCCCGAGGGATCAGCAATGAGTGCGTATGTACCTGGCGCCGTGGCCGCGTTCAGTCCGTTTACAAGATCTGCGATGGACGAACTTGCACCACTTCCATCGTTTTCGATTTCTATTAAACCAACTACGTCGGCATTCAATTGCCTGATGGCGTTTATAATCTTTGTTCTCTGACGGCTAAACTCTGCAGCCGTGTGAGCGCCACGCGCGGTTGGAAACCCACCACCACTGCCATCGCCATTAAAATAATTCAGTACATTAAAACTTGCCAGTTTCAGGTTGCTTACACCAACCGAAGGTACTGCTGGCCTTGGCGCATATGCAAAAGCCGGAGCTTGTGTCGGCTGTAAACGATATGTTGAAAACGAAAAATCGAGTATGCCTGTTAGCCCGGACAGGGAACTTCCTATTCTAAGTGTGGTATCAGCAGGGTTCAGATAGGGAACGACAGCCGGGTTTTGTGTGTTGCTGCCGTCATCCAGAAGAATTCTGGATCTGTCGTTCAGGCTTTGCCTTGCGAGCACTGCCGCGAGATTTGAGGTGCCGGTTGATGTATTCCCGGAAGCCGGACTGTCATTAGGATCTATTGTTTCGGTTGGATTAAATATGCGGCCATTTACAGAAAGTGATACTTCTCCAAAGCGGCCAAGTGTAAATGTTTCTGTTACTGTCAGTGTCTGGCTGAAGGTAACCAGCATACCTTCATAAGCTTCCGCAGAGGTCGTCGTTGCAAAAGGTAATAACAAACTTGCCGGCGCGGGAAGAGGATTCGACTGGCTCAGAATGTTCAGTGCAGAAAGGTTTTTCAGCTCGGTGAGATTATTAAATTCATCTACCTCGGCAGTCAGTCTTACATAATCGCCGCGATTAACGGAGAAGGTATTGTTAAGGACAAAAATGCCGTCTGACGAATTTGAGTTTCCATCACCTGTTGTGTCCTGAATATAAAATCCACTAAGCCCTCCAGCCTGTTGAAAATCTCCTGTCACGATTCCCTCGGTAGTAACAATGGAACCATCAAATGAACTGGCTGCACCGGTTCCCTGTATCAGGTAGACAGGTGTAATAGAGGTTGTAGTGGATCCCTGTATTGCGAGATTCGCGTTTTCAGAACCGCTGACATGAGTAATATTACCGGCTTGCAGTGCACTGCTGGTAGGGGCAAACCGAACATAAATTGTTACGGCTGCAGCGTTGGCGGTGACATGGTCGATTGTTACCGACGGTGTGAAAGGTCCTCCACTATTGGTTGAAAGCGAAAATTCGGTAGATGCAGGAACAGTTACGATTATATCTTCTGTCAGACCATTGCCTTTGACAGTGTATGATTGCTGAGAAGTTGAGCCAACTGAACTGATAAAATTAAGTGCAGATGGAGAAATTGAAAGTGGGGTGGCTGTTCCTGAGCAATCGCTTGTATGCTGTCCCAGGCCATTAAAAGTATCTGTAGCAAACCCATCAAAAGAGATGGATGGAGAAAAAGCATCTGCTGGATTTGTATCGCCTGCACAAGCTGATGCTTTGCGGCGAAGCGTATTGTCTGCAGTAGATAATACACCGGTTCCCCATTCTGAACCGGGATCAAAGCCAACCTGGCCTATGGCATCAATGACGACACCACTTGCGCCTCCTTTGCGGAGTACCACCGCGTCATTCCCATTGTACCAGGAACCGGAGTTGGTCTGGTTTGCGACTATCGCACCACCGTTAGCAGTGATAAAGGTTGCGGAGGATTGAGCCAATACGAAATGGCTGTTACTTGCAATGGTTCCTGCAAGATTTATTGTAAGTCCCGCTGTAGAATTTCCGTTGAAATAATATTGAACTACATAATTACCCGCGGTGAGGTCGATTGCGGAGCCAGTGGCATTGAAAAATTCGAGTGCTTTATTGTTGCTGCTGCCTTCTACATACTCTGATATGAAGATATCGGTGGTGCTCTGTGATTTGAGGGAACCCGCTGCGACAATTACAAGAAAAATGGACAGGAATAAAGGACCTAATAATTTGATTCTCATTTTTTATATTTTGGCGCCCTGAAATTGAGACAATCAAATAAACGGGACGTGTCCTTATAATTAATTAATCATTATCATAAAAAAAGACAAGACCGTTCTGTTGGAACGGTCTTGTCTTTTTTTATGGAAATTCTTATTGCTTGATCAGTTTCACCACTTTTCTGTGGCTGCCCTGAACTACTTCCGCAAAATAAATACCGGGGCGGAGAGATGCTCCAAGCCTCAATGTTCCATTTGACGGAACCTGATTGTAGCGTTCATGGGTTCTGCCATTGATATCTCTGACAGTTACAGTAACCCCTTTCGAATCGCCGCTGTTAATTATCAGGCTAAACTTATCTGCACTTGGGTTCGGCGTTGCAAGCACCTGCAGACCGGTGCTTTCATTGAGTGCATCGCGAAGAACAGAACCGTTGTCACCGGATGCACCGCCCAGGCCTAATGGATATGGACTAAGGTACTGGCCGGTAATAGGTCCCTCTTCCTGGCCATCGGGTCTCACCCATCCCACTGCGAGATTATCAGTTCCCATACTTTCTTTGTGCAGCACTTCAATATAATACCGTGCGCCTCTTATCAATAATATAGGCTGTGATTTCTGACTCGTGAATGCTGTCCAGTTTCTCGGAGACACAGCAGTCTGCAAAAATGCGATTTTTATCCTATTTGCTGGTTGATCATCTGTGCTTAACCACAATTCACTTTGCTCATCGGAAGCGATATAGAATGTATAGTTGCCTGTCATTGGAGCACAGATATAACCTCTCATTCTCAGACCGTAGTCATCGGCCAGATTATCCGGGGTTTCCATTTTATCGAGTTGAGTAACCACTGTCGGACTGGCTGGATAAGATGGATGGCTGGTAAGATTGCTTACTGCACCTCCAGGAATGTTTGCAAATGCCTCTACAGTGATTGCACCCGACCCTTCACATCCTGTAACAACAGCATGAATACTGTCTGAAATGGCAACTGCACTATCAGAATCTGTGGCTTTTGCAAAGACCAGGAAATTTCCGGGTTCCACATCGTTGACGCGGACTTCAAACGGAGCGGTGCTGTCGGAGCCAAGGGAGAAGGTTGTGTTATTATAAATGTAGAAAAACTCCACTCTTTTAACGAATCCATCCACATCAGTCGCTACTGCACTGACCGTTACATCATCGCCAGCTTTGTAGGTAGCATTGTCTAACGGATTTGTAAGGCTTACTACCGGGGCCTGGTTTGGATTATTGCTTGTAAGACGATAGATACTGATGCTACCGCTTACCTCATTTGCTACGAGTATATAGTGATTGCTGTCCGGACTTGCGGTATTGGAAATATGCAAAATACCCTCAGGCCCGTTGTCTCCGCCATAGCTGTTCAGATTACGCGGATTGTTGTAATCAACAAACTGCACATT
This sequence comes from Chitinophagaceae bacterium, assembly GCA_014379785.1. Classification (GTDB taxonomy): domain Bacteria; phylum Bacteroidota; class Bacteroidia; order Chitinophagales; family Chitinophagaceae; genus JACMLD01. The sequence goes on along the minus strand of JACMLD010000029.1, from coordinate 4,745 downwards.
GGCAGGGTCCGTGATGTCATAGACCATTACGCCACCAACTCTTTCCAGACTTGAAAATGCGTATTGCTTACCTGAAATCGGAGCAATTACAAGGCCTTCAGGTTCCGGTCCTTTTGAGCTGCTCCTGCTCTTACGTGTATTGGATTCGTGATCAGCATTGAAAATGCCGCTATAAAGAGGAGTCTTAGCAGTGTATTGCTCAAAGTCATCCTGACTGTCGTACACTACAGATTTCGTGTTGGTATTCCAGATTGAGAATGACCTTCCTCCTATGAGGTGAATTTCGTCAAAGTCGCCATCACCGTCGGTATCACCGGAAGCCCGGGTAACTCTTAGTCTTCCCAGATTGTTATCCTGTTTCAGGATTGCGGCATTTGGAAATTTAGCGGAATCGAGGATATAACTGGCCGCATTGACCCGCACACGCTCATTGAATGCGCTGTACTCGCGATCATCTCCCTCATTTGCACCGACTATATAAGTAGTGCCATTTACCTGATAGGTTGCAATACCGTCGGGCATATACAGCCCTTTCACAGGCCAATTGGCGATATGAACTTCAGTTCCTAGATCAGAAGCATCAAAGCCATTTCCAGGAAGGCTATGATCTTTTTTTCCTGCAGGCCAAATCTCTGTAATCGTATTTGTAGTAAGATCAATTACTGCAAAAGCGTTCGCTTCCTGCATTATTACCCAGGCTTTTTTCGAGTCTTCTGAAAAGGCGATGTATTCGGGCTCAAGATCCTGTGAAAGCGTGCTGCCAGGAAAGCCCTTTCTCACTCCAGCTGCAATCAGGGCATTCGCCTGCGCATTGAATGACGTGAAATCCAGTGTGGTTACCTGATTTTGTGTGAGGGCCGGAATGCCTCCTTCGATATTGATAATGCTGACAGAACCTTCCGGATCTACAGTATAAGAATCATTTGGCTGTCCCTCATTTGCCGTAAGGACTTTTTTGCCATCCTTTGTAAATACAATCATATCAGGCAAAGCTCCAACGGTAACCTGCTTCTGAAAATTTCCATTGATGTCAAAAAATACGACTGAACCGTTGAGTTGCTCGTTTGCATTTGGGGAGGCAACCGCAACTATACCATTTCTGACAGCTACGCTCGTAATACCACCATAAGAAGTCATATTAACCGATGTAACTGGTGTGATGGCAGCAGGATTTGAAAAGTCCGCTATGTCAAGTCTATCCTGGAGTGCACTTATAATAAATAGTCGTTTAGATGCTGAGTCATAAGCTACAATTTCAGAGCTGGCATTGCTTGCGCCAGATGGGTCGTAGCTACCGATATAATTTAACTCAATTGCTTTTGTGGGAACCGGTGCTTTCCTTTCGTCGTCTCTGATAAATACAGTAATTGATTTATTGGTTCCCAGCGCAAGACCAGCAGGGTTTTCGAGTGTCAGCACAAAATATTCATCCTGTTCGTTGACGGCGTCGTTGACAATCGGAACCGTTATGGTTTGGGTCGTAGTTGAAGAACCATTGAAAGTGAGGGTTTGGGAAGAAAGTTGAAAATCATTTCCACCGGTTGCCGTGCTGAATGCAGTTTTAACCTGAAGGTCAACCGAAGATGGAGACGGATTATTAAAAGTCAGTTCAATGACTGCCTGACCGCTTGTTTCCGAAATCGAAAGAGTAGCTACTTTAAATCCTATTGAAGTATTGTAGGTAAAGTTGAAAACATAGGGAGCATAAATGCTCCTGTTCTCTGCATCCTTTACGCCAGACACAGTAAGTGTATATGGTGTACCGTTTGTGAATGGTGCGCCGTAAGTAAGGATAAGCGTATCTGCCAGTGCACCGTTGTCTGTACGTGTGACGGACAATAGATTTGGAATACCGGTAAAGTTCGACAGGTTGGTAGCAGATACCGGGTCCAGGTCTCTGTTAAACACAATTCTTATCGAGGTATTGCTGATTGTTGATGCGCTGATAACAACCGGCGGGCCAGGAAAAGCCCAGGCTGGCCAGGTCTGTGCCGGAGTGCCGGATGCAGCGCCCGTCCAGTTCGCTGGATTTGTAATCTGAGTTTTCAAAAATGCGGTTGACCCATTCATTGAGCCGCTGTAAAATGCGTTGGCTGTATTGCCTGCAACATTTCCAGTAGTGGTGCTTAAATTAACTGAACTGACTCCCTCCGCGAGTCCGGCGGGCAGAGATGAAATGCTTCCGGAGCATGATGTGTTGCCAGCGACCCAGGCATTTGAGCTGAAGGCAGTTAGAAAATTGGGGCTGGTATTTACTCCTGTGTATGCAATTATCTGATCCCCATTTGCGCTTAGTCCAAACCCACTGCCAGTTAAGGTTCCGGCATCTGCGGTGAGAGCGTCATTAAAAATGGTGACAACAGATCCCGCTGGCAAACCGGCTGCGGGTGCCGTCCATGTAAAACCACCAGGGCATTGTGCAGGTGTGTTTACGGTGTACTTCGCATCTGTAAAATTGATCTTTGTACCACCAAGAATATTTACAAAAGTCACAAACGCAAACCGATCGTTATTGGGAATCGAATTCATCTGATATGCCACGAATAAGATGTCGCCTGCTGACAATACAGATTGAGTGGCAATCGTTGTAAACGTCGACGGCCGTTCAGTAGCGATCGCATTATCACTAATATCTTCCACCACATTTGGTTTGACCGCTATATAATATTGTTGATTATTTGCCAGAGAGACTGATGGAACAATCGTGATTGCATTTCCGCTTACAGTTGCGGTAAAAGGAACGTCAGAGCCGGTTGCGTTGTTGATTTTAAGGATGACAAGGGTGGCAGCATTGCTATTATCGATAGGACTATTGTCTATACGGCGAACAGCTTCGCTGAATGTAATAACCGGATTCACATTAACAGCAATATCAATGGCCGCATTGATGGGAGCAAAAGACACTGAAGGTGGTATATTATCGGCTCCCGTTGGTGTGCCTTCGAGAGTTGCGTTATCGAAACGGTTATTGCCAACCGTACCTCCGCCACCCTGTTCAAAACCAAATCGAATTTTAAAATTTGCATTGTCGTCAGAAGCTGCAATGGCAGAAAAATCAAGTGTCTGAAGGGTCGGGTCACCATCGTTAGGCAGTATGGTTGCAAACGCGATGAAGTTTGTTCCGTCAACACTGTATTCGATTTTCTGAACACCCGCTCCAGAACCAGACCTGCGGGTAGCATACTTAAAAACGACATCGGAGAATCCTGTTGTTGGTAACGAGTACGCAAGGCTCGACCCAATCGGATTATTAATCCTCATGTGATTTCCTGAAGGATCACCGTTTCGGGCGTTTAAATTGAGAATGTTGAAATTCTGGCCTGTGCCATTTGCAAAGTCATTGACACTTGTGCCACCGGCAATATAAGCTATCGACCCACCGCCCACTGTAAAGGCCGGCGCCAGATGACTGGCCTCGGAACCAGTAACGTTAAAGTTCCAATAGTGAATCAATGATTGAGCAGAAATGAGTTGCGATAGAAAAAGGGAGAAAGAAATGAGGAGTAGACATCTTTTCATGAACGGTAATATTAAACCCAAACATAACCAAGATGAAAGAACTGAGATGTCGGTTACAATTAATTAAACTAAAGTTAATATTGCTTCACAGGTCTCCAGATGTCATTCGTACACCGATTCCCACCGTTCGCTAAGTAATACTTCATCCAAATCCCGGGTGAGGCTAGATTTACAACTTATCCTCAATAAATAAATAAACCTTATCAAATGTCAGTCAGAAAAACATTCATCGCTCTCGCGTTTTGCGCAATCACGTTTTCTTCGCGGTCTGAAATATCAGCCAAAGTTCCTGAGGAAACAACCTCCCGTGAAATAGCCTTCACTACAAGCTTCAATCAGGTTGAAGTCTGGGGAAATGTTAAGATCATACTCGTTGAAGACAGCTGTCAAAATCTGGTTGTAACTGGCTCAGCGAGAGAGCTAAACAGGCTTTCCACAAGCGTCAAAAAAAACAGGTTGACTATTAATGCCAGCAGTGCTGACAATAATTGCTCAATGACTCTTTATGTTCCGGCATCTATGCTGAAACTATTAGTGATCAACGGCAATGCCAGTATCCGGACAGAAGGTGCGATTAAATCCGATAATCTAACTGTGGTTTTGAACGGGGACTCCGATTTAAGAATTACATCAATTGGAAAGGTAGCAGTTACTGCGGGCGAAGGCATCACACTGGAGTAAATTGTTGTTCAAAAGAATCTGCTGATCGAAAACAGTTGCAATGCACTTGCGGCCGTTTTCGATCACAATTCGATCATACAGATTCATTACATTTTGATAATAATCCGTTAATATCCCGACAGTTTGAAGACTGTACATTTACGGCCGCACATTGCAACACGATCTACGGTCCTAGTGTATGAAAAAATTCTACATTCTCTGTTCGCTAATTATTTTGGTCACACTCTCCGCATTCTTCAGTGAAAATGCAGACAAGACATTATACTCATTTGTTTATTCAGGAAAAATAGAATCGCTCCGAACCAGTCAACTAAGGCTGATAGACATAATAAAAAATGCAGACATATCCTCTCCATCGGGAAAGCAAAAAATATCTGACCAGATAAATGAATGCCGTAAACTTCTCAAGGGAGTTGATTTCTGGTTAAGGTATCTTGAACCGACGGTATACAAAAAAATCAATGGCCCGTTGCCGGTGGAATGGGAAACGGAAGTATTTGAAAAGTTTGAAAAGCCCTACAAGCGCGAAGGCGCCGGATTCACGC
>JACMLD010000249.1 GCA_014379785.1 Chitinophagaceae bacterium | reverse complement strand
TCATTTCTAATTGCAAAACGATTTTGCTGGAAGGGGTGACGTTTCAGAATTCGCCTGCCTGGTGTCTGCATCCTGTGATGTCAGAAGATATTACAGTCAGAAATTTGAAAGTCCGCAATCCATGGTATGCACAAAACGGCGATGGCATCGATCTGGAATCCTGCAAAAATGTTGTTATTGAAAACTCTTCGTTTGATGTAGGCGACGATGGCATTTGCATAAAATCTGGTCGCGACGAAGCCGGAAGAAAACGCGGCATACCCACTGAAAATGTGGTAGTAAGAAATTGTGTGGTGTATCATGCGCATGGTGGCTTTGTAATAGGAAGCGAAATGAGCGGCGGTGCAAAGAATATTTACGTGTATGATTGTTCTTTCATAGGTACAGATATCGGTCTGCGTTTCAAGACCACGCGTGGTCGTGGTGGAATAGTGGAGAAAATATATATCTCAAATATCACGATGATTGATATCCCCGGTGAAGTGATACTTTTTGACATGTACTATATGGCAAAGGATCCGATTCCTGCTGCCGGAGAAAAAAGAGAAGCGCCAAGAGTGGAATTCAAACCGGTTACCGAAGCAACTCCACAGTTCAGGGATTTTACCATTTCAAATGTGGTTTGTAACGGTGCAGAAAAAGCGATTTTTATACGTGGATTGCCGGAGATGAGTATCAAAAACATTCTGCTGGAAAACATGGTCATAAAATCGAAGAAGCCAATAGAAGTCAGCGAAGCTTCGGGCGTTACGTTTAGAAATGTCCAGGTACTGAGCGACAAAACCAATCCTGTCGTGGACATACTCAACAGTATAAATATTCAGTTTGAAAACCTTACATATGTTTCTGGCGCAGACCTGCTTTTCCGGGTTGGCGGTGATCGCAGCAGCCAGATCAGTATTCAAAAAACAGATGCCAGCAAGGCAAAGCAAAAAATCAATTACGAATTCGGCGCTTCAGAAAAAAATATAACCATCAAATGAGAAAAATCCAGCTCCTTGTTTTCGCGACAGCATTGTTGCTGTCTAACGTTGATGCCTACTCGCAACCGAAACTCTGGTCGCGCGAAATGGTCGCTACTTCCATGAACCTGTGGAAAGACTCTTTTTCTTTTGGCGGACGCCCTGCCAGGTGGAGTTACGACCAGGGTGTCATCTTAAAAGGGGTGGAGGCAGTATGGAATGCGAGTGCGGACGTACGTTACTTCGACTACATCCAGAAATCAGTTGATTTTTTTGTAGATGAGAACGGTGGTATCCGTGGTTATCGTCCGGATGAATTCAATATCGATCATGTTAATAATGGCAAGCTGATTTTATTGATGTACAGAGTGACCGGCAAAGAGAAATACCGCAAGGCGGCTGATTTGCTTCGGGGACAGTTGAGAGAACATCCGCGTACTTCGGAAGGAGGCTTCTGGCACAAAAAAATCTATCCATACCAGATGTGGCTTGATGGATTGTATATGGGCGAACCATTCTATGCTGAGTATGCGATGACCTTCCAGGAGGATACTGCTTTCAACGACATCACCCGCCAGTTTGTTTTGATGGAAAAGCATGCGCGCGACAGTAAGACAGGTTTGCTCTATCATGGATGGGATGAGTCCAGACAGCAGAAATGGGCTGACAAAACCACCGGTCTTTCTCCAAATTTCTGGGCAAGGGCCATGGGTTGGTATGGCATGGCAATGGTTGATGCACTCGACTATTTCCCCAAAGACCATCCGGGAAGAAAGTCCATCACTGATATTCTGGTGCGGTATGCAAAGGCCATCACCGCTTACCAGGATCAAAAATCCGGCGTCTGGTATGACATTCTCGACAAACATACCACAAAGGGCAATTACCTGGAAGCTTCCGGTTCCGCTATGATTACTTACACACTGGCAAAAGGAATCAGAAAGGGCTATCTGCCCGCTTCTTATAAGGCTGCGGCCAATAAAGGTTACGCCGGACTCGTAAAAGAGTTTATCGAAACCGACAGCAACGGACAGGTAAATCTGAAAGGCACCGTATCAGTATCTGGTTTGGGTGGAAATCCATACCGCGACGGCAGCTTTGAATACTATATGAGTGAGAAAGTGATCGTCAATGATCCAAAAGGGATGGGGGCGTTTATAAAATGCGCCGCCGAGATGGAAGCACTCCCAAATACAACCGCAGGGCTTGGTAAAACAGTCATGCTCGATAATTTCTTCAACAACGAGAAAAAGAAAGATCCAAACGGCAAGACGATGCGTTTTCATTATACATGGGATGACAAGACTTATGGAGGATACGCAATGCTGGGGGATATATTTGGATTGCAGGGTGTGAAAACAGCATCGCTGCCGGAGGCACCTACTGCCGCAAATCTCAAAAATGCTCAATTTTACGTAATCGTGGATCCGGATAACAAAAAGGAATCTGAGAACCCCAATTACATGACTGCCGAACATGTAAAGGTCATACGCGACTGGGTGAGTAAAGGCGGATTGTTGGTGTTGTTTCACAACGATTCCATTAACACGGAGTTTGAAAACTTCAATAAGCTGCCAGAAGCATTTGGCATTCATTTCAATCAAAATTCGCTCAACCCTGTTCAGGGCAATCAATATGAGCAGGGTGCATTCGCCATAACAGCGCAGGATGGCATATTCAAAACATCTAAGAAAATTTACATCAAGGAATTGAGTTCTTTGCGTCTGTCAAAACCTGCTGTTCCGGTGTTTACAAGAAAGGGAGAAGTGATAATGGCAGTCTCAAAACTCGGAAAAGGAACGGTGTTCGCTGTGGGTGATCCCTGGTTTTATAATGAATATGTTGATGGGAGAAAGCTTCCTGCCGAATACGAAAATTACAAGGCTGCAACAGATCTCGTGAGGTGGCTTATTAAACAAAGCCATGCGCTGAATTGAAAAAAACTGTCACTATAAGATTGACCTGCCATTTACTACTTGTAATACTCCAGCTCATTGCGGCAGGAGCTGTGACTGGTCAGCGAATCACTGTGTCCGCATCAGGAAAGGCCGATTTCAAAACCATTCAATCCGCCATCAACAGCCTGACCGATAGCTCAGATATTCCCCGAACCATTTATGTAAAAAATGGACTCTACCAGGAAAAAATATACATAGAGAAACACAATGTAATTATTGAAGGGGAAGATCGGGCAAAGACAATCATTACCGCTTCCATTGCAAGAGATCAGTGGAGATGTCTGCACAATGATGACTGGGGTGTGGCTACACTGAATATAGATGGCAATGACATAACGCTAAAAAATATTACCGTAAGAAACAATTACGGATTTGAAGACAGAAAGCCTGTCACTATTTTTTGCAACACGGACACCGTCAATCGTCAGAAAACAATTTCGAAAAACAGCCACCAGATGGCCGTCCGCACCATGAACGCAACGCGGCTGATTGCCATCAACTGCCATTTCGTTGCATTCGGTGGAGATACGGTCAGCCCCTGGAACGTAGACAGGGGCTTGTTCTATTTCAAAGACTGTGTAATGGAAGGAGGTGTCGATTTTTATTGCCCGCGTGGCTGGGCATTTGCCGAAAATTGCAAGTTTATTTCTCACAGCGGAACGGCAGCCATCTGGCACGACGGCTCACGTCATCAGGATTCAAAAACTGTTTTGAAAAACTGTTCTTTTGAGGGCTTTGACGGTTTTAACCTGGGACGATTTCACAGGGATGGTCAGTTTTACCTGATCAACTGCCGTTTTCCAGCGAACATGGCCGACAGGGATATCTATATGGTTCCAACGACCAACAAGTTGTTATGGGGCAGAAGAGTCTACTATTTCAACTGTCACAGAGCCGGAGGTGATTATGCATGGCATGCCGATAATCTTTCATCGGCATCTGGAAATCCCGATCCTTTAAAAATTAATGCGGACTGGGTTTTTGGCAACAACTGGCATCCACAGACAAAAACGAATTAAAAATAACCAGCTATGAATCTATCCAGAAATAGCATCGCGGAGAGAAAGTCGAACGGCATAGAACTGCCTGAAAAATCACTTTTTGATTTGCCGGAGAAAGTCCTGCAGTTTGGCACCGGGGTATTGCTGCGTGGGTTGCCAGACTATTTTATTGACAAGGCAAATAAAAAAGGGATCTTCAACGGGAGAATTGTCGTCGTAAAATCGACCGCCACATCAGGTGCAGATTCTTTTGACAAACAGGACGGTCTGTATACGCTTTGCGTTCGTGGCATAGACAAAGGGAAAAAAGCATCGGAGAATATCGTCAATGCCTCCATCAGCCGCGTGTTGTCGGCCCGCAATCAATGGGATGAAATCCTCAGATGCGCGGCGAACCCTGACATGCAGATCATCATTTCCAATACCACAGAAGTTGGCATCACGCTGATAAAAGACAATGTGCATGCTTCTCCACCGGAATCCTTCCCGGGAAAGCTGCTGGCTTTTTTATACCAGCGTTTCAAAGTATTCATTGGTGATATTTCAAAAGGAATGATCATTGTGCCAACGGAACTGATTCCCGACAATGGAAAAAAACTCGAAGCGATTGTATTGGAACTGGCTCACCAGAATGGCCTGGAAACAGCTTTTCTGGATTGGCTGGAGACATCCAACCATTTCTGTAATTCACTGGTGGATCGCATAGTTCCGGGCAAGTTGACGACTGCCCAGCAGCAGGAAATGGAAAAGGCTACAGGATTCTCCGATGAGCTCATGATTATGTCTGAATTGTACAGACTTTGGGCGATTGAGTCTTCAGACAAAAATGTAAACGAAATCCTTTCATTTTCCGATGCTGACGAGGGTGTAGTAATTGCTCCGGATATCAATGTGTTTCGCGAGCTGAAACTTAGACTTCTCAACGGTTCGCATACATTCAGCTGCGGCCTCGCACATCTGGCCGGATTCAAAACAGTGGTACAGGCTATGGATGATCCGGCATTTGCAAATTATATTACAAAGCTTATGATGGAGGAGATTGCTCCGGCTATTACCTCCGAAAATCTGAATATTGAGCAGGCGAAATCGTTTGCGGAAAAAGTTATTGACAGATATCGCAATCCATACATTGAACATCTCTGGCTCAGTATTACATTGCAGTATTCTTCTAAGATGAAGATGCGCAATCTGCCGGTGCTTGCAAAATATGCCGGGGGAACCAAAGCTGTTCCGCCATGTATGAGCCTGGGGTTTGCGTCGCATCTTTTATTTATGAAGGCTGAACAGGATGCGGATGGCAAATATTACGGAGAAGCGAATGGCACCATGTACCTGGTAAATGACGATAATGCAGCCTGGTACGCTGATAAATGGAGTTCTTTACCGGTCGATGAGTTGGTAGATGCCGTGATAGCCGACAGTCAGTTCTGGGGTTTTTCACTTGATACACTCCCGGGATTTTCAGCATCTGTCAAAAAAGATCTCAAAAATCTGATGAACGACGGTGCCGCAAAAGTGCTGCAAACTGAGTACGTGCAAAAAGATGAAAAGCTGGCGCAGGCAAACTAAATTATTATCTGATGAAGAATAATGTTTTAAAAGTTCATCCCAAAGACAATGTTCTGGTGGCCCTCGCCGACCTTGCGCAGGGAGAGACTGTTGTGTATAACGGAGATGCTTACACGGTTACAGAAAAGATCCCCGCCAAGCATAAATTGTTTACTCAGGATATGAACGAAGGCGATGAAGTGATAATGTATGGTGTATTGGTTGGAAAAGCACTGCATTTTATAGGAAAGGGCAGCCTCATGACAAGGCAGAATATCCTGCATGCTGCAGAGCCTTACGATTACCGTGGCTCTAATTTTCAGTGGCATGCTCCGGATGTTTCAAAATTTGCGGGTCGCAGTTTCAATGGATATAAAAGAAATGATGGGAGAGTAGGCACCGCGAATTACTGGTTGTTTATTCCAACCGTGTTTTGCGAAAACCGAAATCTAGATGTTATCCGTGAAGCACTGCACAATGAATTGGGGTATGCGGTTACGGACAGGTACAAACAAAAAACAAAGCACCTGGTGGAACTTTACAAACAGGGGAAAGATCTGGCGACAGCAGATCTGATGTTTGCCGAGGCAACGGTTTCTAAAGACAGAATGTTTCCAAACGTGGACGGCATAAAGTTTCTCAACCATCAGGGTGGCTGTGGAGGCATACGGCAGGACGCAGCGGTGCTAAGCAAACTTCTTGCTTCCTATGCCAACCATCCAAATGTGGGTGGGGTGACCGTTATGAGCCTGGGTTGCCAGAATCTGCAGGTGCAGGATTTCCTCAACGATTTGAAGGAGCAAAATGCAGTATTTGACAAACCTCTTTATATTTTTGAACAGCAACAGTCACAGAGTGAAGAGCAGCTGATCACGGAAGCGATCAGAAAAACATTCCTTGGACTGGTTGAGATAAATAAATTGCAGCGGGAACCCGCATCGCTGGATAAATTATGCATTGGTGTAAAATGCGGTGGCAGTGACGGGTTCAGCGGTATCTCTGCGAATCCTGCAGTGGGCTATTGCTCTGATCTGCTGGTTGGACTCGGAGGGAAAATTCTACTTGCAGAATTTCCGGAACTCTGTGGCGTGGAACAGGAGTTGGTTGATCGTTCGGTCAATGAACCCACAGCCAGGAAGTTTATGGGCCTCATGAGAGGATATGAGAAAATCGTGCACGATGCAGGCTCTGATTTTTCTATGAATCCTTCCCCCGGAAATATCAAAGACGGTCTCATCACGGATGCAATAAAATCAGCCGGTGCTGCAAAGAAGGGTGGTACCTCACCAGTGAC
>JACMLD010000248.1 GCA_014379785.1 Chitinophagaceae bacterium | reverse complement strand
TATTATTTGCCAGCGCGTAGTCAACGCTCCGTTTCAGGTCCCATTTATCCTGGGACATTGCTGTGCCTGCAAGTGTCAGCAGTGTGGAAATTGTCAGCAGGGGATTTCTCATGTTCATTAAACAAAATTATACAGTGGATAGGGTCCTGGTTGTGATTTGTGATAAGCGGTTCAGGTTCAAAAATAAGGATAAGAATAATAGGGGAGGAAGGAAGTTCAAGGGGGAGGGAAAAGAAGTTCTTGGTTCATTGTTTATAGTTTTTAGTGGCTGCGAAAACATATGCGTCATGCGTGCGTAGTCGAAGCATCCCCAGCCGGTACTCGGAGTAATAATTGGGGCCCCCTCGCACCGGGATGAACTCCTACTTTCGGTTCCCCCAAGAACTAAAAACCAAGAACTAAGAACGTGTTTTCTCCCCCATCTTTACCGCCGCCTGTCTCATATCCTCTATCAGGTAATCCGCGTCTTCCAGTCCAAAATAAAATCTGATCATACGGTGCTGTCTGTCGGCCGGGTCAAAGTCTTCTTCCGCAACGGAAGCGCATCTCGGTATAGCCAGGCTTTCGTGGCCGCCCCAGCTAACCGCCATTAGCACATGACGAAGTGATTCACAAAAGGTTACAATTTCTCCGCGTGTCTGAGCTTTCATTACAACGGTCAGCAGTCCGCATGCGCCCCGCATCTGTTGCCTCGCAAGATCGTATTGTGGAAAATCAGGGTCGAGTGGAAACAAAACGCTTTCTACCCACGACTGGTTTTTCAACCATTCCACAACGAGCTTTGTGGTTGCCGATATCCGGTCCAGTCTTGCGGGCAACGTTCGCAACCCGCGTATCAGCAACCAGGCATTGAATGGCGTGGCCCCGATACCCATATTAAGATATTCACTATTGAAAATCTTCTTCATCATTTCATGGGTGCCGGTGAGTACGCCACCAAGGGTATCGCTGTGCCCGCTGATATATTTAGTGGCGGTCTGCATGGAAATGTCAATGCCCATCGCAAGCGGCTGCTGATACAAAGGGGTACAATAGCTGTTGTCGATGATGGTAACAATTCCTTCTGCGCGGGCGAGTTCCGCTACTGCTCTGAGATCCTGGATGGCATAGTCCCAGGAATTGGGAGATTCCAGATAAATGACTGTGGTGTGCGGAAGAATGGCGCGTTCAAAATTTTCGATCTGTGTGCCGTCGATATAGGTTGTCGTAACTCCAAAGCGGGGAAGGACCTGGTCAAACATTTTCTGCGCCCAGGTATAGGGACTGTTAACCGATACGATATGGTCGCCACTTTTTACATTCGCGAAAACAGCGGCAAATATTGCGGAGGCTCCGCTATTGAAGACCAGTGCATCTTCCGCAGCATCGAGAGCCGCCAGTTTTTTGCGCAGTATGTCTATTGTTGGGTTCAGGCCGCGACTGTACAAAAAACCGGACATTTCATCTTCGAAGGCTTTTGCCAGATCGTCCACTTTTTTAAACGCGAAATTACTTGTCTGCATGATCGGCGGAGCAATCGCATTGTAGTAGTTCTCCCGCTCCTCTCCCAGTTCATTTAATATATAGGAAACTGAATGATCAGCTTTGAACGGATCCATTGTCATTATTTTTCAGGGTTCTGAATCGGCTTGTCACAAAATATATGACCAGAAAGGTAGCAAAAACTGCGAGACCGGTCAGCGCCAGGTTGGGTGTGCTGATGAATATGGCGACTCCGACAAACATATAGGCAGCAATAAAAATAAGGGGCATGATCGGAAACAGACGCATTGTATAGATCCCGGTGTTGTTGAGGTGTGCGGTCTTTTTTCTTAATATAAAGATGGTTGCGGCAGAGGTTGCCATTCCGATCGAATCCAGAAAAATGGTGAATCCGAGGATTTTGTCAAATGTATTGGCAAAGAAAAGGACAATCACACATACAATAGTGAACACCGTCAGACTCACTGTGAGCACATCTCTTTCTTCGTTTTTCTTTTTAAAAGCAGCAGGCAGAATGCCGTCCTTGCTCATTGCATACATCACGCGCGGATTGCTCAGCAGAAGTACGTTTACATAAGCCAGCACCGCGAGAAACAGCAATATCGTAAATGCGTATTTCCCTACCGGTCCGAATATTTTCTCGGCAATCACTGCTGCAATACCCTTGGTGGTTTTCAGTTCTTCAAAGCCGATCACCTTAAAGTATGCTACCTGCACGAGGAGATATAATAGAATGATACAGACAATGCCAATAAATATTCCTCTTGGAATGGTGCTCCGCGGTTTGTCTACTTCATCACCGAAATTGATCGTCTGCTGGTAACCGCCATAGGTAAACGAAACCGCGATGAGAGCCAGTCCGAAAGACTTGATATAATCCTCCCACCCGTATGGAATTTCAGGAGCAGTACTAACGGTCGGTTCCTGGTAATGCTGGGGAAAGAAAAGCGCGAGAATTAAAACAACGATCATGGTGATTTTGATCAGCATGAGCACATTCTGGGTCTTGGAACTCAATCGCAGTCCCGCCAGGTTGACTCCATAAAAAAGGACGATGGCCACCATGGCGATCAGTGCCTTCACCATATCGCTGGGTGGTACGTCGAACAGTATCTGCGAAATATATTCACTGCCAATGAGCGCGACGCCTGAGAGCGAAGCGGCGTTTGATATCAGGATGATGCAATTGATGGCGAAAGCGATAGAGGGATGGTAGCATTCTGCAAAGATTTTATAGTACCCTCCTGTGACTGGAAACCTTGACCCGATTTCTGCATAGGTCAGCGCACCGCAAAGCGCGATAATTCCTCCGGCAATCCATGCGCCGAAGTAAACTG
>JACMLD010000028.1 GCA_014379785.1 Chitinophagaceae bacterium | reverse complement strand
GAACAGCAACAGTCACAGAGTGAAGAGCAGCTGATCACGGAAGCGATCAGAAAAACATTCCTTGGACTGGTTGAGATAAATAAATTGCAGCGGGAACCCTCATCGCTGGATAAATTATGCATTGGTGTGAAATGCGGTGGCAGTGACGGGTTCAGCGGTATCTCTGCGAATCCTGCAGTGGGCTATTGCTCTGATCTGCTGGTCGGACTCGGAGGGAAAATTCTACTTGCAGAATTTCCGGAACTCTGTGGCGTGGAACAGGAGTTGGTTGATCGTTCAGTCAATGAACCCACAGCCAGGAAGTTTATGGGACTCATGAGAGGATATGAGAAAATCGTGCACGATGCAGGCTCCGATTTTTCTATGAATCCTTCACCGGGAAATATCAAAGACGGTCTCATCACGGATGCAATAAAATCAGCCGGTGCTGCAAAGAAGGGTGGTACCTCACCAGTGACAGATGTATTGGATTACACAGAGAAAGCGGTAAAGCCTGGACTCAATCTCGTCTGCACACCAGGAAACGATGTGGAAGCCACCACCGGCCAGGCGGCATCTGGCGCAACCTTGATTTTGTTTACCACCGGCCTGGGTACGCCGACAGGAAATCCTGTTTGTCCAACCATCAAAGTGGCTACAAACAGCGCACTTACAAAAAGAATGGGTGATATCATAGACATCGATACTGGTCCGGTCATCAATGGTGACAAGACGATCGAGCAGATGGGCGAAGAAATTCTGGAATATTGTATTCGTGCTGCCAGTGGAGATGTTCTTCCCAAGGCTGTGCTTTTAAACCAGGACGATTTCATACCCTGGAAAAGAGGGGTGAGTTTATAAGTAATTTAAACCGGGCTATTATGAAAAAATTTCTCGACGAAAACTTTTTGCTGCAATCCAAAACTGCTGAACAGCTTTATCATGGATATGCGTCGAAGATGCCGATCATCGATTACCATTGTCACTTGCCGCAGCAGCAGATTGCTGAAGACAAGAGATTTGAAAATATTACCCAGGCCTGGCTTTATGGCGATCATTATAAATGGCGTGCGATGCGCACCAATGGGGTCGATGAAAGCTATTGTACCGGAAACCGATCGGATTACGAGAAATTTGAGCATTGGGCAGCTACGGTACCATTCACCATGAGGAATCCGCTGTATCACTGGACGCATCTCGAACTGCAGCGTTATTTTGATATCAACCAGGTGCTCAACGCCGACTCGGCAAAGACTATTTATGATGATGCCACTGCCAAACTGCAATCTGCAGAATGGTCTGTAAAAAACCTGTTGCGCAAGGCCAATGTGCGGGTTGTCTGCACCACGGACGATCCGGTTGATGATCTTTCTTTTCACCGGCAGTTGAAGTTGAGCGGTTTTGAAATACCTATCCTGCCTGCTTTTCGTCCGGATGCCGCCATGTCGATTGACAATCCTGAGCAATTCGGAAAATATTTGCAGAGACTGGAGAATGCTTCGGGCAAGAGCATCCAGTCTTTCAATGATTATCTCACTGCACTTAAAAGTCGCCATGATTTTTTTGCTGCCAATGGTTGCAGCGTTTCTGATCATGGGCTGGAAGAAATATATTCCGAAGATTACACTGAATCTGAACTGGTTTCAATTTTTAATAAAGTAAGAGAAGGAAAAAAAGCCGATGCGGCCGAGATCAGAAAGTTCAAATCAGCCATGCTGATCACTTTTTCGGAGT
The DNA here is from genome assembly GCA_014379785.1 of Chitinophagaceae bacterium. Lineage (GTDB taxonomy): Bacteria > Bacteroidota > Bacteroidia > Chitinophagales > Chitinophagaceae > JACMLD01. Next base: position 1,766 of record JACMLD010000028.1, on the reverse strand, counting down.
GGGACTGGGAGAGGGGATGGGTGCAGCAGTATCATCTGGGGGCGATTAGAAATAACAACAGCCGCATGATGAATTCCCTTGGTGCCGATACCGGCTGGGATTCCATCGGTGATTTTTCTCAGGCAAGATCGCTGGCGAAATTTCTGAACCGTCTTGATACCGACGACAAACTGACCAAAACGATCATCTATAATCTCAATCCGGCCGATAACGAACTGATCGCTACCATGATTGGAAATTTCAATGACGGATCGATTGCAGGAAAAGTGCAGTGGGGTTCGGCATGGTGGTTTCTTGATCAGAAAGATGGCATGACGCGACAGATAAATACGCTGTCGAATATGGGACTAATCAGCCGTTTCGTAGGAATGCTGACTGATTCCAGAAGTTTTCTTTCCTTTCCACGCCATGAATATTTCCGCCGTATTCTTTGCAATCTTTTTGGTGAAGAGATTGAGAACGGTGAACTTCCATCTGATACTGCCTGGGTGGGAAAGATCATCCAGGATATCAGTTTCAACAATGCAAAAAACTATTTCAACTGGCAGTACATTGAGCAGGGACAAAAACAATCCGCTGATCTCATTTAACCGAAACAATAATGCAGTCAATAAATTTATTTGATCTCAGGGGCAAGACAGCGCTGGTAACCGGCTGTAACAAAGGAATTGGAAAGGCCATGGCGACCGGACTTGCAGAAGCCGGTGCAGATATCATTGGTGTATCGGGTTCGATTGAACTGAGCGGGAGCGATATCGAGAAAGAGGTCGTTGGTAAAGGAAGAAAATTCAAAGCCTACCAGGCTGATTTTTCGGATCGGAAAAGTCTGTATGCTTTTATTGAAAAGGCAAAGGAGGAAAATCCTGTAATCGATATTCTTGTCAACAATGCAGGTACCATCATGCGGAAGCCTGCAGCCGAGCATCCTGACGAATATTGGGACAAAGTGATGGCGATAAATCTCGATGCACAATTTATTCTTGCAAGGGAAATTGGAAAAGAAATGGTGGCGCGCAAATCGGGTAAGATCATTTTTACGTGTTCGCTGCTGACCTTTCAGGGTGGTATAAATGTGCCAGGCTATGCCGCCAGCAAAGGTGCCGTTGGCAGCCTGGTAAAAGCGCTGGCGAATGAGTGGGCAGGATTGGGTGTGAATGTAAATGGCATTGCTCCGGGATATATTGCAACGGATAATACAGATGCGCTGCGAAAAGATGAGGAAAGAAGCAAATCGATTCTGAGCAGAATACCCGCTGGCAGATGGGGTGAGACGGATGACTTCAAAGGTCCGACTGTTTTTCTCGCTTCAGCTGCGGCTGATTATGTACATGGAACGATATTGACGGTTGATGGCGGATGGATGGGGAGGTAGGTAAATTAGAAAATTAGCAGATGTGTAAATGTGCAAATGAGGAAGAATGTGGGCGCTGCGCGCAATGTGGGAGAATGTGTGGGGTGCCGTCATTCCGACTCCCATCGCGCAGCGATGAGGGTGGAGGAATCCCCAACCGACGGAGTGGAGACACATTAATCAGAGATCGGGATTTCTCCCTTCGGTCGAAATGACAAAAAAAAATCTTAAATGGATATCAGGTTTCAGAACAGTCCGAAAGAAACTGCCGCAATGAACACAGCGGAGTTGAGAAGCAACTTTTTACTCGAGGGACTCATGCAGGACGATGAGCTGAAACTCGTTTACTCGCACTATGACCGTGTAATATCCGGCGGTGCAAAACCAGTATCAAAGTCCATTTCGCTGGCAAACG
>JACMLD010000247.1 GCA_014379785.1 Chitinophagaceae bacterium | reverse complement strand
GCAGATATCATGGAGGCACTCCGAAGATATCATAGCCTTTTGATTGGTGAGCGTACCGCTGAGCAGATAAATATCACTATCGGTGCGGCAATGAAGGACCTCGAAAACCCTCCTGATGATATTCCTGTAAACGGTCGTGACCTGGTAACGGGTATCCCAAAACAGATCATGGTGAGCTACCAGGAAATTGCCGAAGCACTCGATAAAAGCATTTTCAAAATAGAAGAAGCGATTCTTAAAGCACTGGAAACCACTCCGCCGGAACTCGCGGGCGATATCTACCGCCGCGGTCTCTACCTCACAGGGGGTGGCGCGCTGCTGAGAGGGCTCGACAAGCGTCTCAGCCAGAAGATCAAACTTCCTGTACACATCGCTGATGATCCGCTGAAAAGTGTGGTTCGTGGTACTGGTCTGGCCCTTAAAAGCTACGACAGGTATCCGTTTGTAATGAGATAATATCCCGGACATTAAATAAAATCTATTCGTGCGAAACATCTTTCTCTTCATCAGAAGGTTTTCCAACTTTCTCTTCTTCCTGGTGTTGCAGATTTTTGCACTTTACTTCCTTTTCAGGTATAACAAGTTTCACGAGGCCGCCTTTATGGGCGTGGCCGGAGAATTGACCGGCAAAGTATCGGAGAGATACAACACGGTTGAATATTATTTCAACCTCAAAAAAACCAACGAAGCTCTCGTGTCGGAGAATCTCGCGCTTCGCAAAATGCTGAAGCAGAACTACGAAAGTCCTGATACCAGCCAGCGGTTCATTATCGATTCTGTCAAAATCGACTCAGTTACCGTGGCGCAGCGATACAAATATTTCGACAGCAAGGTGGTCGGCAATTTTGTAAGCGAGCAAAACAACTATTTCACCATTCATCGCGGACAAAACCAGGGTATCGAGAAAGACTGGGGCGTGATAAGTCCAACCGGCATAGCAGGCAGAATTGTAAACGTGGGACCCAACTACTCCGTAGTAATGAGTGCGCTCAACAGACAATTCAAAGTGAATTCGATGCTGAAGAACAGCGGTGAGAAAGGCAGTGTGCAGTGGGACGGTGAAAATCCCCAGTATATGCTGATGAAAGATGTGCCAAAAAGTGCAAAAGTGGCCAAAGGCGACTCGGTCATCACCAGCAACCTGTCTGATATTTATCCGGCGGGCATTATGGTGGGTACGATTGCAGAAGTGATCGACGACAAAAGCAGTAATTTTTTTATGCTTAAGCTAAAGACGTCTACCAATTTTTATAATCTCCAGTATGTTACTGTCATACAGGATCTGCAGAAGGAGGAAAAGTTACGGGTGGAAAAAGCAATCAAGAAAGTGCAATGAGCAGTTTTGTAAAAAATATCATTCGTTTTGCCCTGTTCATAGCGGTTCAGGTTTTTGTGCTTCACCAGGTGCCGCCATTGCATAAATTCATCGTTCCTTATCTCTATTTTCTTTATATCATCTGGTTGCCTTTCAATACAAGTCGCGGTGCCCTTATGTTTATCGCGTTCATCTTTGGTATGACACTGGATTATTTTCTGAAATTCCCCGGGCTGCATGCCGCGCCCTGCGTACTGATAGCATATGTGAGGCCGTTTATTGTAAACATGCTCATCAGACAGGAAGGCGCTGATCAGAACTATGCCTCACCTTCGGCCACCAGCATGGGTTGGGCGCCATATGCAACGCTTGTGGTTATTTTAACCATCTTGCACAATGGATATCTTGTTTTTCTTGAATGGATGCAGTTCGGTTCATTCTTCTTTTTTCTCGGAAAAGTGGCCGCCACTACCGGAGTCAGCCTCTTACTTATCATGATAACCGAACTTTTGTTTTTCAGAAAGGAAAAATTCAGAACCAATACAGCCTAATGAAGTCCCGATATGTCCGTTTTTAACCAGAGCAGGAGCACCATTATCCGTTTGATTTTTCTTGGTGTTTTTGTCGTCATTATAGCCCAGCTCGTAAACCTGCAGCTCATTTCCGGCAAGTACAAAAAACTGGCGATGGACAATGCCCTGTTTGCAAAAGTCATTTACCCTGATCGCGGAATGATTTATGACCGCAAGGGCCGCGCCGTTCTCAACAACACCATTATGTATGACCTGGTGGTGACACCTGTCCAGGTAAAAGACATAGACACTACCTCTCTTATCGGATTGCTGGGAATCGATACAGCAGAATTCAACAGACGCATGATAGAATCCATCGTCAAAAACGGCCGGTTTCGTCCGACGGTCTTTGAAGATCTGCTGCCCGATGATCTGTACGCCAAGCTCGATGAAAATATCTGGAAGTACCCGGGATTTGACCTTGTCGAAAGACCGGTTCGCCAGTATCCATTTCATGCAGCTGCACATATACTTGGTTATGTAGGAGAAGCGGACTCCGCCGCTATCAAGCGTTCCAACGGCTTTTACCGGATGGGAGATTATGTAGGAAAAACAGGACTGGAGCAGTATTATGAAAAAGTATTGATGGGTCAGCGCGGTGTACGCTATATCATCAAGGACAATAAAAATCGTCTGCAGGGAAGTTATGAAAACGGCATTTACGATACCATGGCCGTAGCCGGCAAGAGTTTACGCACGTATATGGACATTGAAGTGCAGCAGCTGGCAGAAAAGCTGATGGGGAATAAAGTAGGAGCGGTGGTTGCGATTGAACCCAGAACGGGCGGCATCATTGCCATGACATCCGGACCGAGCTTTGACCCGAATCTGCTTACGGGTGCTGAAAAGCAAATCAATTTCAATAAGCTGTTCAGAGACGTAAGCAGCCCGCTTTTAAATCGCGCCATCAAAGGGCAGTATCCCCCGGGTTCTACTTATAAGCCGCTCGGAGCATTGATAGGATTGGACGAAGGAGTGATAACGGCGTCTACGGGTGTTGCCTGCAGCGGCGCTTATTATGGATGTACGCGGAGACTCGGTTGCACAGAGAAATGGGCTGGCCATGCAGCCAACCTGCGTCTTGCAATCGCCTGGTCCTGCAACTCATTTTTCTCTGAGACACTGAGACGTACCATCGACAATCCAACCTTTCACGGGTCAAAAGGCGGTTTGGTAAAATGGAAAGAATACATGACTGCATTCGGCCTTGGACACAAGGTTGGGGTGGACCTTCCCAGCGAAGATGGTGGCAATGTGCCGGACAGTTCAGTTTATAATCGTGAGTACAATGGTCAGTGGAATGCATGCACCATGGTGGGTGGAGGCCTTGGCATTGGTCAGGAGAAAATGACATCAACTCCTTTGCAGCTTGCCAATGCAATGTGCATCATTGCCAACAAAGGATATTATTATGTACCGCATTTTGTGCAGAAAATTGATGGCAATACACCGGAAGATACTTTACTGAACAGATACACCAGCAAACACGAGGTGCTTACACATATCGACGATGCCAGCTTTGAAACGGTGATGTCGGGCATGCAGGATGTGGTAGAAGCAGGAACGGCGAGAGTGGCGAAGATTGTTGGAATAAATATCTGTGCTAAAACAGGTACGGCGGAGAATTATCGCATGATTGATGGCAAAAGGACGAAACTGAAAGACAACTCCATGTTTGTATGTTTTGCACCGAGAGAAAATCCGCAGATTGCCATTGCAGTGGTGGTGGAGAATGCAGGATATGGTGCCACATGGGCCGGTCCCATTGCCTCACTGATGATGGAAAAATATCTCAACGATACGCTGAGCACTGCGAGACTCAAAGAAGTGGAGCGAGTAGCTGCCGCGGATCTGCTGCCATCGTATCTTACAAGGGAACAGTACAAGCAGGATTCGATACGTGCGTTCAACTATTTCAAGATCACCAATGACACAGGCGCTATCAGGAAGTTTTTAAGAAGAGAAAGACCTGTTGCGCCGCCGGTACCAAAAGATGGCGCCGTACCGGTAATCAGCAATGATCCGATGATAAAACCTAAAACAACTTATAAAATGCAGAAAACTGCAACCATATTTTTGTCATGAGCCAGCGTAACCCTGCGATATCAAAAGGTGTGGACTGGCTGCTGGTCTGGCTCTATATCATCCTTGTGGCGATTGGTGTGATGGCCATTTTTGCTACCACCTACCGCGAAGGTGAAGATGTGGTGCAGGGATTTCTTTCCCTCAAAACAGACTATAGCAGGCAGTCATTGTTCGCTGTGATCGCCGGCGTGCTGGCCACTTTTATTCTGCTGACCGACAGTAAATTTTTTACTGCAACGGCGAATCTCTGGTACGCCTTCGGAATCGTATTGCTGCTGCTGGTTTTTCCTTTTCACAGTGATGTAAAAGGAACCAGCTCTATCATAAAATTTGGATCTGCCTTTCAGCTGCAGCCAGCAGAACTGTGTAAGCTTTTTGTAAATCTGGCGCTGGCCAAGTTTCTCTCGCGGGTAGAAACAGATTTTAAGAAAACAAAGTCACAACTGATTGCTGCGGCGATTGCTGTGGTGCCGGCGCTGATTACCATTGCACAGAGTGAAACGGGGCTTGCGCTTGTTTACTTTTCGTTCTTCCTCGTGATGTTTAGGGAAGGTCTTCCGGCCGCTGTGCTTATCATCGGTTTTTCAATTGCGGTACTCGTAGTCGCAACCTTGCTGGTGCCGCCGAATCTGCTGGCGATTATCCTTACAGTAATCGCGCAGGGTACTATTTATTTTATGCGGCGGCAGGTGAAAAGAAACCGGAACCTGCTGGTGTGGATCATCTCTATCTGGGTCGTCTGTGTGGGGATACAGCGTTTTGCGGTTCCCTTTATATTCGACCAGGTGCTGAGGCCTTACCAGGTGAAAAGAATCTATGATACCATTGGAAAGGACTATGTGCCAAAGGATGCAAGGGCCGCGCAGGAGATTGCTGAGAAAACGGTTGGGAAGAAAAAAACCGATGGCGATTACAATGTAAAACAAAGCAAGATAGCAATAGGCAGTGGGGGCTTGTTTGGCAAGGGGTTGCTGAATGGCACCCAGACAAGATATGATTTCGTGCCTGAGCAGCGTACCGATTTTATTTTCTGTACGGTCGGCGAGGGCTTTGGTTTTATCGGCAGTTTTTTGCTGCTGGGAATCTACCTGCTGTTGCTGATGCGGATCATAACGATCGCTGAGCGCCAGCGAAGCGTTTTTAGCCGCTGTTATGCCTATGGAGTAGCTTCAGTTATTTTCTTTCATATAACCATCAATATCTGCATGACCATCGGTCTTGCACCCGTGATCGGCATACCACTTCCTTTCATCAGTTACGGCGGTACTGCACTTCTGACATTTACCATGCTTCTTTTTGTGTTGATCCGACTTGACGCGGACAGGCAGATGGTGTTGAGATAGATTAGCAAATGAGTAAATTAGCAGATTAGAAAATGACAGCACTCTGCAATTAGAGCAGGGTCTCACTCATTTGCTAATCTGCTAATTTACTCATTTACTAATTTACAACCATGATTCACCCACTCTCCGAAGGCTCATTCACCATTGATAAATCGAAAGTATTTGTTCCGTTTGACGACCGGAAAGACGATCTGCAGAATAGGGCGGCGGGGAGTCTGTTGGTGGAAGTACAGCCATTTGTAGTGGTGACATCGGAAGATGTGCTGCTGATAGACACTGGCCTGGGATTCGAGACAAACGGCACGCTGCAGCTGCACCAGAATCTG
>JACMLD010000246.1 GCA_014379785.1 Chitinophagaceae bacterium | reverse complement strand
GGAATTGACAGTGTGTGGGAAGAAGCTGGAAAGACAAAGATCAGGCTCATCAACAGCGGTCAGATGCCGATGCCGGTGGACCTGCAGGTGAGCTACAGCGATGGTTCATCGGACCTGCATTATGTGCCCATGTACCTGATGTTTGGTGCGAAACCGATTGAGGATGCTTCAGTGAAACGTACAGTCTATGCCCCATGGAAATGGACGCATCCAACTTATGTCATTGAGGTGCCAAGGAAATTGTCTGAGATAGCCGGCCTGGAAGTCGATCCCTCGCAGAGAATGGCGGATGTCAACCGAAGCAACAACAAAAAATAATTGGTAACAACAGCTATAAAATCAAAAGCCGTTCCTTTTAAGGAGCGGCTTTTTTTACGATTGCCTGCGAAAAGAAGGTATTGACTATCGGGGAATCAAATAAGCTCTTTTTTTTCTAAGTGATGGTAAGGTTAATGATTGATGGTATTTGCGCAATTTTCATCCCGTATGCGTCCCAGTCCCGAAATTAGATGAACCCCAAAGCCCTTCCTATACCACTTTAGTGGTATTTTGAAAACTACCTTCCGAAATATTTGTTGACTGCTTCCACTCTGTTGTTGACATGCAGTTTTTCGTAAATATGGTACACGTGTTTTCTCACCGTTTCAGCGCTGATAAACAGAGCTGCCGCAATTTCCTTGTACAACATTCCTCTTGAAAGATGTTCGAGGATTTCTTTTTCGCGGTTAGACAGAACGCTCATCGCGTCTTCTTTTGCGGGTTCATCGGAAACCTGCTTGCCTCTGAACGCGGCCACTACCTTTCTGGCAATCTGGCTGCTCATTGGCGCTCCGCCTTCATTGAGTTCCTTTATTGCTTCGAGTAATTTATTCGGAGCTGTTTTCTTGAGAATATATCCGCTGGCACCTGCAGTAAGCGCTTCGAAAATCTTTTCATCTTCCTCGTAAACCGTACACATCATGTAAAGAATATCGGGCAAGATGGGTTTTAGTCTTTTCACGCACTCTATTCCGCTCATGCCTCCCAGGTTGATGTCCATCAAAACTACCTGAGGGTGGATAGACGGAATCTCTTCGATTGCCTCTTCGGCGCTTGAAAAACTACCCAGAAGCAAATAACCTTCTGACATGATAATAATCTGCTCCAGAGCCGACCGGATGTCCTTATTATCGTCTACTATACATACTGTAATTGACATAGCACAAAGGTGCAGCGAAATGCCATATCAGCCAATACCACAAAGTGGTAATATGGGAGTGGAAACGGGTCAGATGCTGACGTAGAGAAGGTATTTCTGTTTAAAATATTCTTCAGGGAAAAGCTGAAAGACTTCCATTTGCCTGGGTCTCAGGCGGCTATCGGAAATTTCTTCAGCCAGATCACCACCTTTGAGGCAAATCATGCCGTTTGGACGAGGGGTTTCGCCGGGATCACTGTCGTCATAAAGTTGACTGAGTGCAATGGGTGTTTTCCGGATAAGTGGTTTTCCCCAGCGCCAGAGTTCGGCAAGCGGCGCCACTGCCCGCGACACGACCACATCGAACCTTCTGTTCTTTATTTCTTCCGCACGGGTATGCTGTACGGTGACGTTTTTCAGTCCGATTCCCTCCGCCACCCCTTCTACAACCTTTAGCTTTTTGCCGATACTGTCCACCAGGTGGAAACTGACCTCGGGATAAAAAATCGCGAGCGGAATACCGGGAAAGCCGCCTCCCGTGCCAATATCAATCACGGAGCCGCCCGAAGGGAACTGAAATGCGGCAGCAATGCTAAGCGAGTGCAGCACATGTTTTTCATACAGACTATCGATGTCTTTTCTTGAAATGACATTGATTTTACTGTTCCAATCCTCATAAAGGTCTTTCAGCCTGGCAAACTGTTCAACCTGCTCAGGGGTGAAGTCGGCAAAATATTTCAGAATGAGATCGAGGCCTTTACCCGGTGTATTTAATTCCATGATTTTCTTGGCTTCTTCAGTAATGCCGGTGCAAAGATGAGATAATGGCAGAACATCCAGATATCAAAAAGCCAGGCCCATGGCCAGAGGTCTTTTTCATCCAGTTTTTCCATGCCTTTATACATAATCCAGGT
>JACMLD010000245.1 GCA_014379785.1 Chitinophagaceae bacterium | reverse complement strand
TCCCAGTTTTTCTTTTTGAGCACTCTGCCCATCATCATCTCACTTTGTCCGAGCGCGTAGCCTTCAGCGTTATCGAAAAAATTTACGCCTTTCTCGTACGCAATGCCCATCAGTTCATCGGCCATGCTGTCGTCTATCTGTTTGTGAAAGGTGACCCAGCTTCCAAAGCTGAGAACACTGAGCTGAAGCCCGGATCTTCCAAGTCTGCGGTATTCCATTACTATGATTTGAAATGTGAAGTTGAGAAATTTCCTTTAAAATCCTGCGGTGCTGTCCTTGGGTACGATACCCCGGCCTTCTGTGCCAAAGAATACCATGTCAGACAAATCCTGCTTCGATTCCATGCCTTTTTTCCCGCGGAGAATGCTTTGATCTTTTTTGTGAATACGAACCGGCTTGTCTGTGTAAAACATTTGCGTATCCTGGTTCCACCAAAGTTCATCGGCGTACAAAGTGTCTCCTTTGAGGATATTCATCACCACTACACTGTCGCGCAAAAATACTTTTCTTTCAAACTCCCGGTACTTTCCATAACGCGCGTCGAGCTGGCTTTCCTTTGCGAGTGTATCGTTGAAAAAATCGACATGCAGAGTTTTCGGGAATTCTACATAGGAGGAATCTTTCACATAGCGGTACATGAGTGGGGCGGTGAGTTTCGCTTTCACTTTTGCTCCCTGGCTAAGATAGCTTTCGATGAATCTACCCTCTTCCAGTGCTATTCTATCCTGGTTGAGCTTTTTTATTTCCTCTTCGTCGTTCTCGCAACTGCTCAAAGCAAAACAGCCCAGAAAAAGGGCTGTGATGATTTTTACAAAAAATATGTTTTGCGGGAAAGACATTAGTCGTATTTCTTTTTGATAAACCAGAGATCGCTCAGTGTAAATCCAAGCGAAATCCTAAGAATATTTTCTTTCAGCAGGTTATCGTTGTTGCCTCTTTTGCCGTATTCAATGCCGAGGTTGATAAAGCTGTACTGATTTGTGTATGGATTTTTGCGTATCGGAAATCCTGCGCCCAGTGAGAAACCGAGTTGTGAAAGGTCCTGATTGGCGACCTTGATATAGTCTGGTCCGAAGTTGAATCCAGCGCGGTAAGAAATTCTGCCAAAATAATTTTTAGCCTTGGCAGGGTCAGGTGTGAGCTGTCCGCCAACCTTTACCATCCAGCTGTTTCGCACGAGGTCGCTTTCTCCAAAAAAACGGTAGTCTTCCCATTTGGTCGTGGTATAATCGATGCCTATCAGCCATCTGTCCTGTCTTTCAATCACAAAGCCGAATCCAACATTTGAAGGGTATTGAATTTTTCCGGATACATCGCTTGAAACCAGCACGCTGTCAACCCGGTAAACGCCGCCGTTTACATCGTAATCAAAGGTTTCGCGTATGATGTCCTGGCTGCCGTTGAATTTCTGACGGAGGTTGCCGTAGGCACCGAGGGTAAGTTTTGTTTTTTCATTCAGCTGTGCTGCGTATTGCAAGCCGAAATTGACGAGTATGCCCCCGAAAGAAGATTTCGTTTCGTGGTTCGACTTGAAATAGGTGACCGTATCGTTGAGAAACTGCTTCCTGGTGCTGTAATCCTTTGTACCGAAATAGTAACCGAGGTTTACACCAACACTGAAATTTTTAAACCCCTTGCCAAGTCCGGCAAAAACCTCATATGATCCGCCTGAACCATTGAAAAGGCTGAGGCTTGTATCTACACCGGCGAGCTGCTCGATCTTCTGAATTTTGTAGTTGATGCGCGAAACCGGTCGCAGACCAATATTCAGTCCGAGTTCATGCTTGCGGCTCAGCGGGACACCCAGCTGCAGGTAAGAAATAATGGCACTGGCAGCGGCAAACTTTTCGCCGGTAGCCGGAGTGCGGAGCACGCGGTTGTCAACTTCGAAACCCAGGTCAAAGGAGGTAATCCTCATTTTTGAATACGAAGCGGGATTGAGAAAATTGACCGTCTGAGATTTGGGATAGAAGCCTTTCAGGTCATAGCGCTTATCATAATCAACATAACCTGCTGCTATGCCTCCCATGCCACGGTTGAGAATTGACTGATTTGGGACTATATCACCCAGGCCGTACCTGGAGTATGGAGAATTTTCCTGACCATTTACACAAAAAACAGAAATAACTAAAACTACGGTCGAAAGCAGTTTATACTTGGTTGTTGCACTCACTAATAGCATATAATCCTTTAAATAACAAATCAGGGTCTGCAAATATCTGGTTTTTAAGGTGCGGCACAAAATAGGCCGAATTACCCCCGGTTAAAAGCACGTTAAAGTTCCCGTATCGCTCGAGATACGCGTCAATAAAGCCATCTATCTCTTTTGCCATGCCCAGGATGACCCCACTGAGTATATTTGTTCTTGTATCATAACCGATGAGAGGGAAGTTCCAATCCTCTTTTATGACCGGTAGTTTTGCGGTGAAAGTCTCGAGCGATTTAAATCGCATATCCATACCCGGGGAAATGCCGCCGCCGATAAACTCATGATATTTATTGATGAAGTTATAGGTGATGCATGTGCCAAGGGCAATGACCAGGTTGTTTTTGCCGGGTGCCAAGTTAACCGCTGCTGCACAAAGTGCCAGCCGATCCGCACCAATTGTCTCAGGTTTTCCTACCGGGCTGGTAAACGGAAGTATGGTGAGGTGTGATAGTTTATGAAATTTTGTAGCGCGGGCAAGGGTTTCTTCCAACGTCGGGTCATGCTCAACGACAGAAGAGAGTATTGATTTTGCGGGCTTCCATTCATTCAATACCGCCTGCATGGTAGCGGGCTGATCGTCCGACAGAATGCCTGTCAGCTTTTGAGTGGCTCCCTCAAAAATCGCGTACTTGTAACGTGTATTTCCGAGATCAATACAGAGTGTAACCGGTTCCAATATCTTCTTTTATCGTTTTGAGGGGGCTAAGTAACAGCATTGTAGCGAAAACACAGAATATATGTTTGTTCCGCTAGGGCTGGTCCGGCAGGTCAAAGTCGAGCGCCGAGAGGTTTTTAAAATGTCCGTTGAGCTTGATCTTGTCTTTTAATTGCTCCATCTCGCCGATAACCGGTAACACTTTGCCGAGGTGTCTTTTGAGGTATTCCTGTCTCTGCACTTCCTGCAGGAGGGTGAGCAGCTCATATTCTTCTTCGAGCGAAAGCCCCGCATGGTGCGCTACATCATAGCTGTTCAGCTCTTCTTCCGGTCGGGGAAATTCTTTCTGAACTTTGAGAAGCTTGTGCAGCTCGCGGACTCCGTTGATGACTTTCTGCATCAGCTCGCGTTTGCCCTGGTCTTCTGCATTTTCAGGGTAGTTGACGATGGCGCCGCTGTATAATTTATCCGGCACCTGTTTTATGATTTCCAGCACGCGGAAAACCCGGAGTCCACGGCTTTTTATATCCAACTCACCATTTTCATAAACTGCGGATACTTCGCTGATTTCCACAAGCGTACCCATTTCGTTGAGGCTGTTGTTTATGATGGTAGGAATTCCAAAAGGCTTTTTTTCTGCATAGCACTCTGTGATAAGCTGCTTGTACCTCGGTTCAAAAATGTGAAGGTTGAGGCTTTCGCCCGGGTACACCACAATGCCCAATGGAAAAATGGGAATGAAATTGGTCATGCTGTAAAACTACAAAAGCAGTCGTACAACCCGATTGTTTTGAGGGTTATATTTCACCTTAACACGGCGTCCTGCGCTGATAAATGGAACGGTATTTTCGCTGAGTACTTCATTCACCTCAGCTACAAAATTTCTTCCTCTTTCGGGTTCAACCTTTATCTGCACCCTAACCTGGGGCAGATTGTTGATTTGCAGGCCAGTAGGTTGTACGTTCAGTATGATCGCTTCGGCCTCCATGCCATATCTCAGAAGCTGGTTGGTAGGACTGCGCATGTATTTATTACGCCCGTTGGTACGCTGTGAGAACAGCTTCCAGGCGGTAATACCAAGAATAATCAACAATGCTATGGTCACCGTTTCAATCATCGTCAATGTTATTAATAAAATCATGATACAAAGGAAATACCTTATTTCCCTGGGTGCGAATGAACTTATCAAGTGGCGGTTGCGGGACAGTAAAAGGCTAACGAAGGTTCAGTTCCTGCAGAACCTCGTCCTTTTTCCTCCTTGAAATCTCCACTTTGCTGCCGTCTGTGAGTATTACGAACCCATTGTCGTTTGAAATCCGGGTAATATGCTTCCTGTTGACCACATGCGAACGGTGTGTCCGGATAAAGTGAAACTCGTCGAGCATCTCCTCAAAATGCTTCAGGGTTTTTGAGGCAATGAAAGGTTTTCTCCCCGTCAGGTGTATGATGGTATAGCTGCTGTCTGCTTCGAGCCAGAGGATCTCATCGATTTTGAAAAAATAGACTCCCTCGTTGGAGGGTACCGCGAGTGTAAAATCTTTTACGTCCTGCTTGCCGATGTTTTCTTTAAGGTTGTTGTACAGTTCATTTTTCTGTACGGCTGAATCTTTTTTCTCGGTATGCCTGGTGACGGCAGCTTTGAGTTCGTCGGGGTCAACCGGTTTCAGCAGATAATCGAGCGCGCTGAACCGGATCGCCTGAATGGCGTATTGGTTGTAAGCCGTGGTGAAGATGACGTCAAATTCAGGATCTTTTATCTGAAGTAAAAAATCAAAACCGTTTTTATGTGGCATTTCAACATCGAGAAACACGATGCCTGGTTTGAATGTCTTGAGTATTTCGGTGGCAGCATCTACAGAATCTGCAAGCTGTATCTCCGTTACCTCCGGCATAAAACTTACCAGGTAGTGCTGCAGAATATTTCTTGCTTTCAGTTCGTCGTCAACAATCAGCGCTTTGATCATAATGCTTTTTTTAGTCGTTGGTTAAGAAAGTCGAAAGGTCTATCACTACTGCTGTTCCCATAGCTTCTCCTGCTTCGTCGTATTTGTCAATAATATTTATCGTTGCGTATTGATTCTGTCTGTGTAGCAGATCCAAACGATCCTTTGAAATCCGCATCCCCTTTGATTCGTGGCGTTTTGCCTTGCTTTGTTTTTCTTTGAGTTCGAAAGATTTTTTTCTCCCGATGCCATTGTCTTCAATGGTGCATCTGAAAAGTTCTTCACTCAGTCTTTTGAAGTTGATGGTCAGACTTCTTGGACCTTCTTTGTGCATGAGTCCGTGCCAGAGCGCATTTTCAACATAGGGTTGCAGGAGCATGGATGGAATTTTTATTTCATCCACTTCCAGTTCGTCATCGACAATGATTTCGTAGTCGAATGTTTTTTCAAAACGCATGTGTTCGAGATCGAGATATAATTGCAGTACATCTTTTTCTTCCTGGATTGTCACAACATTTTTACCTGAATTGTTGAGAACGATTCTGAAAAGTTTTGAAAATTTATTGAGGTACTTGCTCGCGTCTCCATATTTCTGTGTGACGATGCATTCCTGTATACTGTTGAGGCAGTTGAAAACAAAATGTGGATTCATCTGCGCGCGAAGGGCCATCAGCTGGCTTTCTGCAAGCAGTTTGTTGATCTCGAGGAGTTTGATTTCATTTTCTTTTGCCATTGCTTCGGCCTTTGCTTCGGCAATTTTATTGGCACTGATGGATGCGATCGTGCTGAGCGCTTTGAGGTGTTCTTCGGTAAAAAAATATTTGCGGGAATGTTCTGAATCTACTACCCCTATGACTTCGCCATCGTGCATGATGGGCACTGACAATTCAGACATTCTGCTCTGGTCGTCTACAATGTATCTTTTGTCTTTTGTGGTGTCGTCGATGAGGAGTGCCTTGCCGGTTGCGGCTACCGTGCCTACGATGCCCTGACCCATTTCAATTTCTATTGGATCTTTGATCTCATGTCCTTTCGGGTTTTTTGGGCCGTAGGCGGCTTTCTGCACAAGCACATTTCTTTTTTCATCTTTCAGATACACCACACAGTCTTCGAAATGTAGTTGTGATATACAGTTACGCGCAATGTCCCAGCAGATTTCGTTGACCGAATTTTCTCCGTATACGGAGTTTGCGAAATAATCGATGGTGTTTTCGATTTTTACGCGTTTGTATGAGCTCTCTCTTGTCCGGTAGATCCAGTAGATGAATGCAATCAGTGAAGCGGTACATAAGGCGATGAACCAGCCGGTTTGCCAGAACGGTGGTTTGATAACAATTGTAATGGCGCGCTGGGCATTGTTCCATTGTCCGGAATTGCTGGCCGATTTTATCAAAAGCTTGTAAGTGCCCGGAGGTACGTTGGTGTAGCTGGCGGTGTTTTTGGTGGTATAGTTCCAGTTTTTGTCGAATTTCTCCAGCATATACGCATATTGCGTAAACTGAAGTTGCTGGTAATTGAAAGAGGAGAAGTCAAATGAGAAAAAGTTTTCTTCGTAGCTGAGTTCAATTTTATCAGCTTCAGAATATGCGCGGTCGATGGTTTTTGTTTTGTCAAATACTTTGAATGACACCAGCTGTGGTGAAGACATCACTGTGTTTGCCTTAAACCTTCCTGCATCTATTACTATAAACCCCTGGTTGGTGCCGATAAGGAGATTATTCTGGTCATCTACACTCAATGATCTGCGCATGAAGTTGGCATATGGGAAAATTGCCCTCATGTTAAAGATGTCGATCTTTTTTGTCCGCTTGTTGAACCGGCCTATTTCTTTATTGGTAGAAAACCATACGAGTCCGGGGGTGAAGTTTACATTTAATATCTTAGATGGTTCTGACGAGATAATAAAGGTTTCTGATTGCTTTGTTGCGGGATCGTATGACCGGAGTCCGTTGTTTGAGCCCATCCAGAGTTTGCCTTCACTGTCAGCCGCCAGTGCGAAATAGATGAGTTTAGCGGTATCTTCTTTTTGCTGGTATGGATGTTCTGTAGATGTCTTTCTTACATAATCATAGGATGTAAGTGCCGAGTCTGCCTGGGTCAGCCAGATGCGGTGGTTGTTTTTGTCTATCGCCATTGCCCCAATCTTTTTGTAGCTGTAAAGCGGGTCTGGCTCGGTGCTGTTTTCTTTGTAAAAGGCTTTTCCGCTGGCAGTGTTGAATCTCGCTGCCCGGATATTTGAGATGATGAGTTCACCTGGTTGCGTATGAAACACAAATCCCAGTGCGTTTCCCGGGATCGAGAAATTCCCGGGTCCCAGCGCTTCGGATTTATTTACAAATCGTTTCCAGGTTTTGGTGGGCTCCACATAGTATGAAAGTCCGCTGCCGGTACCGATGAATATCGTGTCTTTGAATCTGGAGAAGCCGAAAACGATGGGTCCCGGTGCAGTGCCCTCAAGGTCTATTGAGCGTGGGAGGGTGACATATTCGTTTGTATTTGCGTTGAAAGTGCTGATGTTTTTGTGAGTGCCGATCCAGTACTTGCGTTCTCCCAATGGCAGAAACGCTGTCGTATAATTATCGGCCAGTGTGTTGTTGGTAGAGTAGTCGCGTTTGTAAAGGCTGATGAAATCATAGCCTGGCTGAAATCGGATGACGCCCTGCGTTGAAGTGCCGTACCAGATATTTCCGTCTCTGTCTTCGAAGATGGTTTTGCCTGAACCTTCCTGTTCGGGGTAGGGGTAAGGGTAGAGCATTTCTTTTTTCATGCTGACCGTCTTACCGGTTTCGGGAAAATATTCTACCAGTCCGTACACTGAGCTGGCGAGCCAGAATCTGCCGCGCGAATCTCTCAGCACTTCACCGGTTTCGGTAAAAACCTTGGTCACAGCGGGGTTGAAGGGATCCGGAGCCGGGCGGAACTGTAAGGTGGAGGTGTTGAGCAGTACAAATCCGGCTCTTTCTGTAGTTATAAGGAGGTCTTCTTTTCCAACAAGTGCTGCGTCATACATTCTGATGGAGCCGTATCCCATTTTCTGGAAGTCGAAAGGAACCTGTTCTATACTTTCTGCTGCCAGATTGTATTTATAAATGCCGTTGTCGGTGGGGATCCACATGATGTCATTTCCCTGCATGGTGAATCCCCCGATACCTGCATCTTCGATAGTGCCTTTAAACAGTGGAGTGATATCCTCCATTTTTCCCGTCGATTTTTGGTACCGGAAGCAGGCGGCTCCACAACCGAAGTAGATGCGTTTCTGCCGGTCCTCGCCGATTCTCCATATGGGTGCCTTTTCGGTTTTTGTCTGCCTCATGCTGTCGTATGGCGCAAATTTTTCAAAACGGTCGAGTGCGTAATTGTATTTGGCAAGGCCGTCGTGACCGCAGGCAAACCACAGATCGCCGTCGGAATCTCTGAATATCCAGTAAACGGTATTGCCGGGTATGGAAAACTGGTTCGCGTCTTCGTGAAAATATTGTTTTATGGAATGGCCGTCGTAGCGGTTGACGCCGTTTGTGGTGGCGATCCAGATAAAGCCGTATTTATCCTGGTTAATAGACCATACGTTGGCTGCTGAGAGTCCCTGTTCAACCCCGATGGTGAAGAAATTGTATCTCGATTGTGAGGAGCCTGCGAACGGAAGGAGCAATAAGAGTAGCTGACTAATCTTTCTTATAAGCATGTTCATGGTCTGTCAAGATATAAATATTGTTTTCAACGGACAAAACGGGATGTTTGGATTTGTAAACGGTAAAGCCGGGTTCACAAACGGTGGAGGGGCTATGAATGGTTGGTTATCTTTGCGAAAGAATTAAAGAAGGCTTCATGTACAGAAAAATTTTGATATTGATTTTTGCGGGTCTGTTGCCGGGTTGGCTGTCGGCGCAACTGAGCTTTTCCACTTTGCTGAATGAGGCTTCTGTTGGGAAGGATGACTATGTGCAGGTGTCTTTTGTAATTGCCAATGCAAAAACCATTTCAGGTTTTGTGGCGCCAAATTTCAAGGGTTTCTCGGTGGTGTCGGGACCGAATCTTCAGAGCGGCATGAGTATCGTGAATGGTGTGCTGACCAAATATGAGGGCAAGTCGTATGTGCTGAAGCCCAATGCGCCGGGCAGAATCACCATACAGGGTGCTACGGCGGTGATAGATGGAAAGAAAACGCAATCGAATAATGTGGTGGTAACCGTATCGGATCAGCCATCGGGTCAACCGCAGGGCAATCTCAACCCACTTTTTGGACAGCGTGATCCTGTGGACGATGATGAGGTCAATGAAGAATATTTTCTCAAACCCGGAGAATCCATTCCTCTTAAAATACGTGAAAACCTGATCGTGAAACTTGACGTGAGCAAGACCACCTGTTATGAAGGAGAACCCATTGTGGCCACTTACAAGCTTTGCTCGCGTTTGAAGTCGGAGTCGAAGGTTACGAAGAGGCCATCGCTTGGCGGTTTCAGTGTGTACGATATGTTGCAACCTGATACGTATCAGCCTTCGGTTGAAAAAATAAATGGCAAGTTTTTCAATGTACATGTGATCAGAAAGGTTCAGTTGTACCCCATACAGGCCGGTACATATGAACTGGATGCGGTGGAACTGGAGAATACGGTGCGCTTTGTGAAACTCGAAATAGAGCCAGGCAATCGCTCGGGAATGGAGCAGTTGCTGCAGGAGTATATGAATGGCATGGTGGAAGGAAAACCCGAAGAGCATGTCATCACGCTCTCGAGCAAGCCGGTGACGATAAAGGTGCTGCCTTTGCCGGAAGAGGGCAGGCCAGCGGATTTTGACGGAGCGGTGGGTAGTTTTTCTTTCAAAAGTTCCTTGCTACGCCAGAGCGTCACTCCGAATGAAACCGCTACCATGCAGGTAGAGCTGAACGGTGAGGGGAACCTGCCGCTAATCAATGAACCTTCGGTTAAGTGGCCTTCTGGGTTGGAGGGTTTTCAGTCGAGAGTCACCGAAAACACTGATAAGACCGTGTCGCCGATAAGGGGTTTAAAGCTTTTCTCTTTTCCATTGACGGCTGCGAAGACTGGTTTGTATACGCTGCCTTCGGTGTCGTTTTCTTATTTCGATCCAAAAGCAAAGGCATATAAATCGTTGAAGACTGATTCGCTGACGCTGATCGTGAAGCCGGGAGTGGCGAACAAACCAAATATTCTAAAAGCGCTTACAGGTAAACGTGAGGATGGCGGTTTTAACTGGTCGATACTTTTTTGGTTGTTGCCTGTACTGGCGGTGGCGGCATTGGGAATTGTTTTTGTAAAGAAAAAACCTGTGGTTGCAAGGG